>NZ_NTFS01000429.1 GCF_002289455.1 Brunnivagina elsteri CCALA 953 | reverse complement strand
TTTAAATACCCACTTGCCCCAGCGCGATCGAATTGCAACGGTTGACCATTTTCCATTAATAAAAAATCACCAAGCTGAGGGGCAAAATCGATCAGAGACTTCTTAATTCACTGTTCCTGTTAACGGAGAAGATGCGATCGCATAATCTTTGATTGGCATTCTCCCAGCTAAATACGCCATCCGTCCAGCGATTGCGGCAAGGTTCATAGCATAAGCCATTGCCGAGGAATTTACTGCTAGTGCGATCGCGCTATTAATTAACAATGCATCAGCACCCATTTCCATCGCTTCAGCAGCTTGGGATGGTGCGCCAATACCAGCATCAACGACTACAGGAATTTTCGAGTTTTCAATAATAATTTGGATATTTGCGGTGGTTTTTAAGCCTTGTCCGGAGCCAATAGGAGCGGCTAATGGCATCACCGTTGCACAGCCAACGTCTTCTAAATGCTTTGCTAGCATTGGGTCAGCATTGATATAGGGCAATACAGCAAATCCTTCTTTAACCAACTGTTCGGCTGCTTGGAGAGTACCAATTGGGTCGGGGAGTAAATACTTAGCATCGGGTATTACTTCTAACTTAATGAAATTATTATCTTCCTGTCCCAACAACTTCGCCATTTCCCGTCCCAATCTTGCTACCCGTATTGCTTCTTCGGCTGTTTTGCAACCTGCGGTATTCGGTAACATCCAAATTTTATCCCAATCGAGTGCCTGTGCTAAACCTTCATGTCCAGGTGCATTAGTTTGGACTCGTCGCACAGCTACGGTGACGATTTCACAACCGCTAGCAATCACACTTTGCTGCATTTCTTCAATGCTGCGATATTTCCCCGTACCCGTCATCAAGCGGGATTTAAAGGTTTTGCCAGCAATAACCAAGGGTGAATCTGGAATCGGTTCTAATGTAGGGGCAGGTTGTTTGCCCTTGTTAATATGTTCATTTTGATTAAACGGCTGTTTGCCGAGATTCTCAATAGGGTTATTACCGTTACCGTTGGTGACATGATTAAAATTAGCGGAATTAGTAAACATTGGTGTGGAAGTAGATGACTGGTTTGGCGATTGGAAGCGGGAATAATGGAAATTTTCGAGGATAGGGTCAAATTTCCCCCCTGTAATTAAATCAGCAATTAAAACTGAGGTGATAGGTGCAAGTAAAATACCATTACGATGATGACCAGTGGCAAAAGTGAGATTTTTGAGCGGACTTTCACCTAAAATCGGCAATTCATCGGGAGTTGCTGGACGATATCCCCACCACATTTGCGCGATCGCATAATCTTTTAATTCTGGGAATAGACGAATCGCTTTTTGTAATAAACTTTCGATGCCAATGGGGGTATTATTGGGTGTAAAGCCAACATCTTCAACGGTTGCACCAATAATAATTTTTTTATCTCTTCTGGGAACAATATATATTTCTTCGCCAAATAAAACACGATTTAAAGGTAATTCTGGTAAATATTCGGGAACTATGACACTCAACATTTGCCCTTTACGAGGACGTACTGGTAGAGGTAGTAATTCATTTGACCAAGCACCTGTTGCCAAAATGTAATGTTCGGCACAGATAACACCATGATTGGTTTGTACAGCAATGACCTGTCCTTGTCGCTGCTGAATCCCTTCAACAGTAACATTTTCCTTCAATTCCACACCCAAAGATTGAGCCGCAGCGAATAATACTTCTGCCAATCTACGGTTATCGACTTGAGCATCTTCGGGATACCAATAACCACCAATCACATCTTGCCCCAGTCCTGATTGATACTGGTGGATAGTTTGTTTGTCCAGCCAATTTCCGGAAAGATGGCTTTTTTGTTCACCTTGTCCTTGATAAACAGGTACTAAAATTCCACAAGCCCAGTATCCTGAATTTATACCAG
Organism: Brunnivagina elsteri CCALA 953; assembly: GCF_002289455.1. Classification (GTDB taxonomy): domain Bacteria; phylum Cyanobacteriota; class Cyanobacteriia; order Cyanobacteriales; family Nostocaceae; genus Brunnivagina; species Brunnivagina elsteri. The sequence goes on along the minus strand of NZ_NTFS01000429.1, from coordinate 3,420 downwards.
TAATTTCTTCGAGTTTACTTATCCATTCCGGGTAGAGACAGCGCGATCGCAAACACAATTCCCGCATTGCACCTTGTACCTGCTCTGCTTCTGGTGCCAGCATTCCCGCAGCTGCATAGGTTGCTGCGGCTTGAAAATCACGACTGAGTATAGTGACATTGCAACCCCGCATTTTGAGTGCGATCGCAGTTGCCAAACCCATGATACCGCCACCAATAATTAAAATTTCACTCTTCATTCGGTCATTTATTATAAATTATGAGTTAAGGAATACTAAAAAAATTAATTGTCCCATCCAAATTGTTGTAGGGGAGGAGTTTCCCCGCCCTTACTTACGAATGATACGATTGATGAGTCTATAGTTGAGATATTTTATTTTCTGGATATTTTATTTTCTGGATACTATATATCAACAAATAAAGACACAACGCAATGTTGTGTCTCTAGGGATAAATTAATTTTAGCTGAGTTTAGGTTTTCCTCTAGCAATTACCACAAAGCTTTAATTGGTTTGTTATTATTGCTCCCATCTCCCGAAGTCGAACCAGAATTACCTGATGAATCCGTAGTGTTAGAACCAGAAGAGGGTGTGGATTGACTTTGGTCGGTATTTGTGCCGTTGTTAATTGTGGTGTCGTTTTGAGCGACTTTACCACCATTGTCAGAGTTTTGAGAGGAACCAGCAGCAGTGCTATTAACGTTAATATTAGCTGGGAGAACACTCGAAGTCCGATTTGGATTTTGTTGTGGTGCTTGAGCATTTTGTCCATTCATGGGGAACCAAGTACCAATTAGCGTACCTAATAAAATTGCCAAGCCGCCTGCCATTAAAATAAGTGGTGTCCATCTACCCATATTATTTTCTCCTTATTTAACCTTTAATTGTCCAAACTATTTTAGAATATTGTCCCCAAAAACCATTATATTTCCCGACTTCGATATCCCCTAGAACCTCAGTATTTAAGTGATTGCGTTGAACCAAGAATCTCCATCATCCCTAGGGAGTGTCAACCTGAGCTAGTACAGAAGGCATATCGTATTCATCAATGGCTTTTGCTGTATATTGACATATCGCCTCAAATTTTGTCTCGCTTTTCCTATACTATGACCGTGAACTACCTACAATGTAACGCAAGGTCAGTGTAGGATAAAAACCGCAGTAGACGCAGAACCACGCGGAGAAATACAAATTAATCTGTACCTGACTCAAATAGACAATGCCGTATCTCCATATCTAGTGCTAACGCTACAATTACTTTTACAGCTAGCGAAAAAATAATTGCGATCGCGGTTGGTAAAAATGACTAAAAAATTAAAACTAACGTATATTTTTGACTTTCCTAGTTGCGATCGTGGTTCTATACATAATCCCCCTTTTTCCCTATTTTTAACCCAGGAGTGACAAAAACATGGCAGTCCATCTACTCCAAGCGATCGAAATCGGTAAATATTTAGTTACACAACGTCTCAAAGGACGTAAACGCTTTCCTCTGATTCTCATGTTAGAGCCTTTATTTAGGTGTAATCTCGCATGTACTGGATGCGGTAAAATCCAACATCCACCGGAAATTCTCAAACAAAATCTCTCCCCCGAAGACTGTTTCAAAGCTGCTGAGGAATGCGGAGCTCCTGTTGTTTCTATCCCTGGAGGAGAACCATTATTACATCCCCAAATCGATGAAATTGTCCGGGGATTGGTTGCCCGTAAGAAATTCGTATATCTGTGCAGCAATGGTTTGTTATTAGAAAAAAGCCTGCATAAATTTGAACCTTCACCCTACTTAAATTTCACCGTCCATCTTGATGGAATGCGCGAAAAACACGACGAATGTGTTGATAGAAAAGGTGTTTTCGATACTGCCATTAAAGCAGTTCAAGCAGCCAAAGCCAAAGGATTTAGGGTAGCAACTAACACTACCGTATTCGATGGTACGAAACCAGAGGAAATCCAAGAATTTTTCGACTTTGTGACTAGTCTCGGAATCGATGGAATGACCATTTCTCCAGGCTACAGCTACGAATGGGCACCCGACCAAGACCATTTCCTCAAACGCGAACAAACACGTGCCTTATTCCGCGATATTCTCGCACCTTTTAAAGCTGGTGATAAGAAATGGGATTTTAATAATAGTCCGTTATTTCTCGATTTTCTGACAGGAGAAAAAGACTACGAATGCACACCTTGGGGAAGTCCCAGTTATAGTGTTTTAGGTTGGCAAAAACCCTGTTATTTATTGAATGAAGGATATTATAAAACCTTCCATGAGTTGCTAGAAAAAACCGATTGGAATGAATATGGACGTGCTAGCGGTAATCCCAAATGTGCGGATTGTATGGTTCACTGCGGTTATGAACCAACTGCTGCGCTCGATGCAATGCAACCTGCAAATATTGGACGCTCTATGAAAGCTTTGTGGGGAGGTTGAGGAAGTAAAGACGCAGAGAGAAATCATCAATAAACCGGGTTTCTCTCAAAATCAACACGACTATTTTCGATACATCACTGATGGAAACCCGGTTTTTCCCTTTACCGAATGATTTATGAAGCGGAGGTATTTGGGGTTTGCGTGGGGGGTTAGAAGTCGGGTTACTGGGATAGTCGTACTAAATAGAGATTTTTTGTGGGGTAAGGAACCCGACTTCATTGGGATAGTCGTACTAAATGGAGATTTTTCGTTGGGGGAAGAACCCGACTTCATTGGGTTTTCGCGATCGCATTTGGGGGGTTTGTAAACTACACCTTATACTCAGAATTGATTTTGTAAAGATAAATACAAAGATGCCAACTAATCTTTGAAAAAAAGCAACATGGCAGTAGAATATTTAGCGGATTAGCAGCAGAAATGCAATGCTCAAATTCGTTAAAGTAGCTAATATCAGCCAAAATTCCCAAGGGAAACCACAAGTCATGTCTCAACAGCCTTTTTCCCACTCTACAATCGAACCTGACGCGAAAGCTCCGACTTTAAAGCGACTGCGACAGATGGCACGCTTACTTGATAAAGCTGTTGTGATTCCAGGTACAGAAGTTGGTATCGGTTTAGACCCTATTATCGGATTGATTCCTGTTGGTGGTGACTTTTTGGGTGTAATGCTTTCTGCTTATATTGTCTTGGAAGCCGCAAGATTGGGTGCCCCTCGTGCAACTTTGGGGAGAATGACTTTCAATATTGTTATGGATGGAGTTGTGGGTGCTGTTCCAGTTTTAGGAGACTTTTTTGACTTTGCTTGGACTGCGAATACTCATAATATTAAGTTATTAGAAGAGCATTTGAAGTTTCCAGGGCAGCGCAAAAAGGCTGATTGGTGGTTTATTGCGGGGATTTTGTTAGTGTTGTTAGTACTTGCGATCGCATTGGTTGCATTACCAGTTATATTACTTAGATGGTTTATGTCATTATTTACTGGTTAATTAAGTAT
>NZ_NTFS01000428.1 GCF_002289455.1 Brunnivagina elsteri CCALA 953 | reverse complement strand
GTAAATTTCCTCATCGACGCTGATTAGGAACTTGCAGCAGTGCTTTCCAGTCTTGCAGGGCTTTCTCATTCCACAGCCAACTTTGACCTAACTTATCCATTTGGAAATTATAAGGGTCATCGGTGACAACTTTTTGACGTAGCTTTACAGCCTCATTAATATATTGCTCTCGCTTTGCCCCAGACTCATTCTGTGAAGTTTTATACAATCCCAGAGCCAATCCCGCAAAGGCTGTTAAATCGTCCCGTTGTTTCACCTTTACTGTTGCATTCGCGCTCATTGGTGTGGCAGATGGCTTTTGCTCCTTTGCCGTTGCTAAACTTAACGCCCTAAACCAAGAATCATTAGCACGGTTTACATTACCTTCGGCATAAAACGCAAAACCGAGAGCATTAGTATAAATAACCGAGTCTGCTTGGGCTTTGACTGCTGTTTCCCAGTAACGTCGAGCATCATCAATACTAAAGTTTTTATCTCCAACTTGTACTGATTGCCATGCTAGTCGTCCTTTATAAAAATTAACCGATGGTTCTTGAATATACTTCTGGGGAATTACATCAAGGGATGTTTTTGCCGCAGCTAATGCATTCCGATTCAGCAAAGCTTCGACAGCCTTTAAACCAGGTTCTAAATCACCTTGGCTGAGTTTTTCGCTTGCGTAGGCTGTAACAAGTTCAGTTTTTTCTGTTTCAAAATTGATTTGATTGTTAAGTTGCGGCGCACTAACTTGGGGGATATTGGAAAGTAAAGTCGGATTTTGCTGATTTTGCCACCAGTTAACACCAACCGCGATCGCGATCGCACTAGCACCAACAAACCCAACTAGGGGTAATAATTTACTCCCACGTCTTCTAACTCCCGGTTCAACAACACTAATGCGATCGCGAGTCGATGCAGCTGGCACAACATCAGAATTATCCCAGTTATTTTCTAAGTTACCTGCTTCTAAATTACCTGCTGCATATTGATTTTGATGAGCTAAGTTTCCTGGAGCGATTAATCCTCCTTGTTGTCGATTTTCACGAATTGCCCTAGCTTCGCGCCACTTTTCCACCTCGCGTTCGAGGGATGATAAATCATCGGACACCTCAATCCCAGGTATACTTTCCCCCTCATCAGTATCATTTACCAATTCGCCAGTCATCGAAGCAGAATCAGGTTCTAAGGGCTTTTCCCGGTCTAATTGACGAAATAAATCGGAAACGATCGCCGAATCCTCTGCATAACTAGGGTCATCGTAATCCTCGATTTCATCGACTAAATCCCCCCAAGTATCCTCTCCCAACCAATCAAGCTCCGAATCATCCCGTCCCAACGAAGCTGACATCATCCCATCCAGAGGCATATCAACATCATCGGCAACACTCGAATATAGGGATGGTGTCGCCCTCATATTTGGCGGTTCATACTCAGACAGTAACTCGCTACCCACAGGAAGGTACAAACCAGGACTGAGATTACCATCAAATTTTGGGTGTTGGTATAAAATCGGCAAAGCCCAATACATCTGATGGGAACCGTAGGCAGAAATCAAACCTTGACGCACCCGACTTACGCACAAATCAACAGAATATCCCTGACTTAAATTGCGATAAAACAACTGCGTCAGCGTCAATGCCACCTCATCGGGGATGCGTTCCGACATCGCTAATACACCACGAATACCCCGTCTGACTAAACTCTCAGTCAGACTGCGTTCACCAATTTCAGCATTACCGTCGGATGTGGCTCCATAAGCACCCAAACAGGAATTAAACACCGCCATCTGGATATTATTGTTAACCAATAAACCAGCCAAATCATCCCCTGTCAAAGTTTCTGTTAAACCAGTACGTCTGCTCACCAGGTAAATTTCGCCACCGCTTGTACCCAAGTTACTGTGACCTGAGTAGTGTAAAACGTGGTAACGCCCTTGTTCCAGAGCTTGGGTTAATTCTTCCCTTCCCGGTTGTTCAATTAAAGTTAATTGTATTTCTGGCAAAAAGCCACCCTCAGTATTACTTGGTTGCTGACGGTGAAGTTCGGCTTGTAGTTTAATTGCCTCTTGCTTGAGTAAATCTAAACGCACTAAATCAGTTGGCGATGAAACAACCATCAAAACCCTAATCCCCCCCTCATCGGGAGGCATGGGCATATTGTTCGATGGCAGACGAGAAGCATCAACAATACCATTTTGAAAGCGGGAAAAAGCAATATAAGGTCCCGTAGCAATCGGGCGATCGCCTGCGTGCATCACTTCCCAAGGCAAACGCGCCAACCGATTATCTTTAATGCCTAAACGTAGACGCAGCACTTGTTGGTGGTTTTGAGCAATACCCTGTGCCGTAATCCAACTATCCCTGAGAGTGCCTTGAAACAGTTCGTTGTATAATTGCTGACCCAGAGCCGCTAAGTTGACCGAGTTCCGCGCCATTGCATCTCCCTGCAACACCGACTTGAGCGGGTCATTCATTAGATGCCCAGCAGCCGCCAACCATTCAGCTACAGGCCAATTTACCAGTTCTTCTGCCAATGGCACCCCAGATGCGACTTCCTCCGTCCGCACCAAGTAGTCATTTTGTCCTACTGGAGTTACGGAAATATGAAATTCCTGGGTCACAACTTCTCCTGTTCGCCTCCTAAAATCTGTTCCGAAACGCGACTCATTCTCAAATCAATGTTCGCTCTCTCTATTACCTTAGATGCATCCCATCACTAAATGTTTCGCATTCAATCGGTTTTATGTGGTTCTTTACACTTTATCCGGATTACATCAATTCCGCATGGAACTACCTAATTGGTAGATGCACCTTAATCTTCTAACTCCCTCAGTAGCGTGAAAAGCTAGCTGGGGGCTTTTTTCTATTTTGGCAAACAACACCCCGACATGAACCAAATAAACCGAGAAGATGGGGTAAAATCTTCACAAAATCCAGATGGTAAGCACATCGAATGATTAAGCCAAAAATTAAGCTTTTGGTCAATCTGATTGATACCCACATAGGGTTTGTAACACAAATTACTGATATTGTGTAAATAATATATCCAAATAATAATATTTTTCCACTGAAAAGTAAGTAGTACAGAAAAAATAATTAATAGCTAATAAGCTGATGGGCATAGGGGTTAATTATGCCCTGTTTCTTTTTTGTCCGGATACCCACAGTTATATTTAGAACAATTAAGTGGTAGATGCACCCTGATAATTCACTCCCCTCTTAGAAATTTTCTAGTTGGGGATTTTTTTATACCTATATCCAAAAATATTATTCAAAGGATTGCTGAATATGATTAGATTTATCCGGAATTGCTTAGTTCTTTTACGAACAATTAAGTGGTAGATGCACCCTGATAATTCACTCCCCTCTTAGAAATTTTCTAGTTGGGGATTTTTTTATACCTATATCCAAAAATTATTATTCAAAGGATTGCTGAATATGATTAGATTTATCCGGAGTTGCTTGGTTCTTTTACGAACAATTAAGTGGTAGATGCACCCTGATAATTCACTCCCCTCTTAGAAATTTTCTAGTTGGGGATTTTTTTTGGTGTTTTTTTCGCTAAATTGCGATATTTTGCACCAACAAACAAATAAAATGCCAATTTCAGAAAATTTGTCCGGGAAATCCCCCCAAGGGTAAGAACAATTAATTGGTAGATGCACCCTAATAATTCACTCCCCTAGATGGCAATTGCTGTATGGGGGATTTTTTTTGGCAATTTGATTGGGGTATCCTAATTCTGAATATTGATTGAATATTGATTGAATTTTCAATCCTGAGCAGATAGGAGTAAAAATAAAATTAATTACTTTATCGGCAAAAATATCCGGAATTAAATGATACAGGTATGAACGATTAATTGGTAGATGCACCCTGATAACTCGCTCCCCTGGTAGACTGCCATCCACTGGGGGATTTTTTATTGTTATATTTATAACCCATATTCACAGTCAAACTAATCCTGATAATGGTTCATTAGACATGAATAGGTAGATAGTAGATGCATAATAACCCACTGCCTCAGTAGATAGTTATCCACTGGGGGATTTTTTGAACTTACGATTTCAACATTTACAGAAAAAATCTGCGGTTTGAGAATTTTTATTTTGCAATTTTTCCGGAAAGTATTCCCAAATTGCAGAATAGGTAAAATGATAGTCCAACCCTAATAACCCGACTCCCAATGTGGCAGGATTATTTGTTTTTGCATAGCACCTGAAAGAGTGATTTTCGACTCAATCGACAGATAAACAGCACCAACAAAAGCTGTAACAAGTTAACTTTCGTCTGAATTGGTAGATAGTTTGTTGATTTGAGAGAGATGCGATCGCGTAATTTGTAATTTATGAATGTTTTGGTAAATGCATTGTGGTAGATGATTTAGAGCGATAAGCCAAGCTTAATGACAGAGCTATATCGCGCACCCGGATAAATCTATAGGTCAATACATAATATCACTTTTACCAAGAATTGACATGATTTCACCTGACTAATTTTGGATAGTTTTACGAATTACTGGCAATGGAAGCAAGTTAAGTTATGGTAAGAGTGAAATTTCTGTATAATGAATTTTTGTCGATCGTAAAAAAGACTGAAGCCCATGCCTCTATCTGTAATTAAGTTTTCCAGCGAAGACTGTGGTATTTGTCACAAAATGGCTTTTTATGACCAAAAAGTGTCATCAGAACTGGGTTTGGAGTTTATCGACGTAAAAATGCAAGACACTGCATCATACCGAAAGTATCGGCAAATACTACTAGCACAATACCCCGACAAATCGGAAATGGGCTGGCCTACTTATATTGTCTGCGAATCACCTGAAGCTGAATTTAAGATTGTGGGTGAAGTTAAAGGGGGACATCCGAAGGGAGAATTTAGAAGTCGTCTACAAGCCGTTTTAGATTCGGCGATATCATCTTAGGGGTGTAGAGAATAAAATATAATTCAGGATGGGGAAACCCCACCCCTACATTTCTGTGGGTGAAAGACTATTCAAGCAATTCAAAAGATTTTACCTCCAGAACGGGACCAATCATCGCCGCAGTCATGACATCTTCACGTACCTGCCCGATGACTTTAGCTTTTTGCCCCGACTGGAGTAATTTTTTATCCGCACTGCGAGGAATTTCATAAGTGCTTCCTTCGTCGGTTATGAATGCCCAAGCACCCATACCAATATCGCGACGTTGAATTGTACCTGTAACTGTGATACTCATAATAGTCTGGGTTGATGTGTAAAGGGCAATACCCTATTCCTAATTCTCAATTTTAGATTAGGGACTTATCAATCTTATCAATCAAATACCTGAAAATACCGTACCTTTATTC
>NZ_NTFS01000427.1 GCF_002289455.1 Brunnivagina elsteri CCALA 953 | reverse complement strand
TCGTAAAGGAGTTAGGAGTTATTAATCTTAATTTTCTTTTTCCATTTCCCTATTCTCAATTAATCCCTAACTAATAACTAATAACCACTAACTATTAACCAATCAAAATTGCTTGACTGTAGTTAAAAGATTGTCGCGCAAAGAAGCAATGGGAATATTATTAATAATTTCAGCAGCAAAAGCGTAAATTAACAAGTTGCGCGAATCATTTTCATTAATTCCTCTACTTTGTAGATAGAAAATTTCATCATCTTCTAACTGACTGACTGTAGCACCATGAGCGCATTTGACATTATCTGCCGTAATTTCTAGTTGTGGTTTGGTGTCAACTCTTGCTTTTGGGGAAAGTAATAAATTCCGGTTTAACTGCGCTGCATTAGTGAGTTGGGCAGGTTTAGGCACAAAAACCTTCCCATTAAATATGGCATGTGCCTTATCACCGACAATATTTTTTTGTAACTGCTTGCTGATACCATAGGGATGATTTAATGCGATCGCACTATGCATGTCCCCAATTTGGCTATCTTTAATCATCGATAACCCATTGAGAGTTGTTTCTGTCTGTTCCCCAGTTTGCAGGATTTCTAAATTGTGACGGGATAGTTTGCCACCAATACTTATGGTATTACAGGTATATCGACTGCAACGCCCTTGGGTAACGGCTGTTTTGCCAATATGAAATGCCGCTTTTGAGTCGTTTTGAACCCTAATATGATTCACGCTGGCATTTTCAGAAATCCAAATTTCCGTGACAGCATTGGCAAAATAAACACTCTCATCTGGGTTCGACATCTTGCCCGACACAAATTCTTCGACAAAAGTAACTTGGGAACCTGTTTCAGCAACAACTAAACAGCGAGGTTGGGAAATTCCCGGAGTTTCCCCAGTCGTTATATACAGCAAATGGATTGGGGTTTCGACGACGACATTTTTAGCAACCCAAATAACTGCTGCATCTGGTGCGATCGCGGTATTTAATGCTGTAAATACTTCTAGATTCCCCTCTGCTTGAGCAAAATATTCTTGGGCTTTTTCTGTATATTCCGCAGGCAAATTGGATATATTTGTAACTAAAATTCCTGCTGGCAAACCGGAAACAGATGATAATTTTGGTTCGTAAATACCATTAACAAATACCAAACGGCTGTTTTCGGTTTCTGGTAAAAATTCTATATTTGGAAGGGCAAAACTACCCGTCTCGACATGGCTAAATTGAATCTGTTTGAGAGTAGATAAATCTGTAAAACGCCATTCTTCGTCGCGATTGGTTGGTAATGTGGAATGACGTACCCAATTTGCAGCACGCTCTTTAATTTCCTGTAACCAATCTAAAGATGCAACATGTCCCGTTTTTACAGTGTTTAATAAACCCGTCAAATAAGCATCCCGATCCACCAAACTAGATGTGAGACTAGCGACATCAGAATTGGGAATTGGGCTAGGAGAAACTTGTAAAGACACTTTTGTTGTTGTCATCTTATACCCCCACAGTCTCAAAATCTTGTTCCAAAATCCAATCGTAACCGCGTGATTCCAACTCTAATGCTAGTTCTTTACCACCACACATGAGAATCTGTCCCCGCGCCATCACATGCACGTAGTCAGGTATAATATAATCAAGCAAACGCTGATAGTGGGTAATCATAATGGTGGCATTTTGTGGATTTGCCAACTGATTTACACCACCAGCCACAATCTTCAATGCATCAATATCTAAACCCGAATCAGTCTCATCCAAAATGGCAATTTTAGGTTCCAAAAGTGCCATTTGCAGAATTTCATTCCGCTTTTTCTCACCACCAGAAAAACCTTCATTTACACTTCGATTCAAAAAAGCCGAATCCATCTTCACCACATCCAGCTTTTCGTGAACCAAATCTTCAAAATCGAAAGGTTCCAACTCTTCCAAACCCTGCGCTTTCCGTTTCGAGTTATAAGCAACCCGCAAAAAGTCTAAATTACTGACACCAGGAATTTCCAAAGGATACTGAAACGCCAAAAATACACCGCTTCTAGCTCTATCTTCCGGTTCCATTTCCAGCAAATTCTGCCCTTGGAAAATCACCTCTCCACCAGTTACCTCATATGCTGGATGTCCAGCCAAAATCTTCGAGAAAGTGCTTTTACCAGAACCATTAGGTCCCATAATCGCATGAATCTCCCCCGCTTTGACTTCAAGATTTACACCCTTCAAAATCGGGGTTCCATCAACACTTGCCGTCAAATCACTTACTGACAGCACTATTTCACTATTCTCAATAATCATCTTTCTTTTTTTTGTTTGCTTTGAGGTTTAATGATATTTTTTTGTCTCACTCAGAGTAGCAGAGTCGCAGAGAGGAGATTTGCGACTTTGCATGGGATGAAAGAGTAAAATTACCCAACACTACCTTCTAATTTGAGGCTGAGTAACTTATCTGCTTCAAGAGCAAACTCCATCGGTAGCTGATTAAATACATCCTTACAGAAACCACTAATCATCATCGATATGGCATCTTCTGCGGAAATACCCCGTTGCGTAAAGTAAAATAATTGGTCTTCCCCTATTTTCGATGTCGAAGCTTCATGTTCGACTTTAGCGGTATTATTTTGTACTTGAATGTAGGGAAATGTATTCGCACTGGCATTATCACCAATCAGCATTGAGTCGCACTGAGAATAATTTCTAGCACCTTTAGCTGTGGGATTCATCTTCACCAAACCCCGGTAGCTATTACTCGAATTACCTGCGGAAATTCCCTTAGAAATGATTGTGCTGCGGGTATTTTTACCAACGTGAACCATTTTACTTCCAGTATCCGCTTGCTGCATATTATTTGTTAATGCAACCGAATAAAATTCACCCACAGAATTGTCACCAACTAAAACACAGCTGGGATACTTCCAAGTAATCGCCGAACCTGTTTCTACCTGTGTCCAAGATATCTTAGAATTTACACCCTGACACAAACCACGTTTGGTAACAAAGTTGTAAATACCACCTTTACCATTAACGTCCCCTGCATACCAGTTTTGAACTGTAGAATATTTAATTTCGGCATTGTCGAGGGCAACTAATTCGACTACGGCAGCATGTAACTGGTTGCTGTCATACATCGGCGCTGTACAACCTTCGAGGTAAGATACATAACTACCTTCTTCAGCAACAATCAAAGTCCGCTCGAATTGCCCACTGTCGCCATTATTAATCCGGAAGTAAGTAGATAGTTCCATTGGGCACTTAACACCCTTGGGTATATACACAAATGAGCCGTCACTAAAGACGGCGGCATTCAATGCGGCGAAGTAATTGTCAGCAATGGGTACGACGCTACCCAAGTACTTTTTAATCAGTTCGGGGTGTTCTTGAAGGGCATCAGAAAACGACCCAAAAATCACACCATCTTTTGCTAGTTTTTCTTTGAATGTGGTGGCAACCGAAACGCTATCAAAAATCGCATCAACGGCAACATTTGCTAGTCGTTTTTGTTCATTGAGGGGAATACCTAGTTTTTCAAAGGTTTCTAGAATGGTTGGATCGACTTCATCCAAGCTGTTTAATTTTTTCTTAGCTTGTTTGGGGGCGGAATAGTAGATAATATTCTGGTAATCGATCGGTGGATATTTCAAACCAGACCAATCGGGTTCAGTCATCTTCAGCCACTGGCGATAAGCCTTGAGGCGAAACTCCAGCATAAACTCCGGCTCGTTTTTCTTCGCAGAAATGAGACGAACAATGTCTTCGCTCAACCCGCGAGGAATCGTATCTGCCTCGATGTCGGTGACAAAGCCGTATTTGTAAGGTTGATTAACTAAAGTTGTGGCTGTGACGCTCATCGGTAGTGTCTCGTGGTATGGTTAGTGTCTCTTCGGTTCTTGTCTTTTTTGCTTGGTTACGGCAGGATTCTCTTTAAGGATGGAGACGGGTTGTTTTACCGCTTCCTTTTCTGTTTTACCGAATGTATAAACGGTTGTTAGAATTTAGGATATGATTAAAACAACAGGGTTGTTGTTTAACGTATCTTCATTGTACGCTAAATTAACAACAACATTGTTGTCAAACTAATTTTTTTTAAATAAATTTTGGGGCGAAGATGCAGACTACGCAGCAAACCTCAACGAAGCAAGAGATTTTAGAGTTTCTTGCAATACAAGGGAAGGCTTCAGCGCTAGAGCTAGCCGAAGCGTTGGATATTAGTCCCCAAGCGGTTCGTCGCCATTTAAAGGATTTGGAGACTGAGGAATTGATTGTCAATTCGGCAACAGAGCAGGTAGGTATTGGTCGTCCCCAGCTTATATATAAGTTAAGCCAGCAAGGACGCGATCGCTTACAACCGATCCATAGCTATGGCAATTTTGCCGTCTCGCTGTTGGATACTTTAGCCGAAACTGTGGGACGAGAGCAAGTGAGTACAATTTTAAGGAAGCAATGGGAACGTAAAGCTCTGGAATATCAGCAAACGTTGGGTAATGCATCCCTATTGGAAAGGGTTGCCATGTTGGTGAAACTGCGAAAAGCGGAAGGCTATATGGCAGAATTTCATCCGGTAGAATCAAAGGAATCATCGGAATGCGAAAATAGTTTTATTATTGCCGAACATAATTGTGCAATATCCAATGTCGTAGAATCTTTTCCCAGTGTTTGCGGGCATGAGTTAGAGATGTTTGCTACTGCACTACCCGATTGTACGGTCGAACGTACCCATTGGATTATCGATGGGGAACATCGCTGTGGTTATTTAGTTCAGCCACGAAAAGGATGAGATTGAATGATTAAGTTTAGTTATCAAATCTCAGTTTAGGCTATGATTATTTAATAATTAGTAACTAGTTTTACGAATTAATTATTCTCGTAGGTTTTTCAGTATTTATAACTACTCAGTGAATTATGCGATATGCCTAAGCGAATTAATCTCGGCTTATGGCAATGTTAAGATATATGAATGAAAGTTGACCAAAATTTGCTGTTGGTTCAGATTTTTTAAATAAACATTATTGATTAACTATGGATTTGCGATCGCAACAACCTGGGGCACAATTTTTAACAACCGAAGAGTCAGCAAAAGTTGATGCAGCTTTGCTTTCATCTCCAGAGAAATTTTTAACAAGGATAACTATTTCCTCTTTAAGAGTATTAACTCACATTGCCAAAGAGTATGATGTTGCTGTCGAGGAATTGACACCCCAGCAAGTAATAGCTTGGTTTGAGAAAGATGCTAAAATTCGCCGAGAAGAAGGTATTGATGCGGCGTTTTTGCAGTGGTAAGTTGGAAGTTATTAGTTAATAGTTAGGAGTTAGGAGTTAGGAATTAAGAATTAAATGCAGGTTTATTTAATTTCATTTATCTCCTTTGATAATATATTAGCTAATCGCTCTAATTCTATT
>NZ_NTFS01000426.1 GCF_002289455.1 Brunnivagina elsteri CCALA 953 | reverse complement strand
TGTCAATAATAAGCACTAATTGATAGAATATTGATTACAACTTATTTCTAAGCGTTTCTGTTATATCGAACTCAGGTAGTACAACACGGCGCAAGTAAACCGACTATTGTGAATACCAAACCCGTCAGAGCCATTCGGTTATAAACCTCTGTCTAATAGCGAAAGTCCTCTAAAAGAGGACTAAATTCAAGCCCTAAATGGTAGCCATATTTACGCCAAACTGTACTAGGGTGTTGATTTTGATGGAATTTCCTCGTTTTTAGTTCATGCAAATTTTGGATACATGTACACGCAAAGCCCATGCAATATAGGCTTTTGTCCCAAATAGATACCAGAGATTTTGCATGAATTTTTACCCCCTCGAAAGGCACAAAATCAACACCCTAGGATTACCCCTCCCTAAATACAAAAAACCGACAGTCCTTGTGAAAGGCTGACGGCGCTTAGTGTGTTCCCTATTAATGACTCGGCTAGAGTTCAGTTATACGTAATTATGCCTAAATACTATGGGTTATGATAGGATTCAAATCATGTTTAGCTGTGATTCTTGTCACACACCTAATTTTTGTGTAGTTATTGCAAATCAAAAAAATAAAAAACCGACAGTCCTTGTGAAAGGCTGGCGGCGCTTAGTGTGTTCCCTATTAATGACTCGGCTAGAGTTCAGTTATACGTAATTATGCCTAAATATCTGGGTGATGACAGGATTTAAATCGTGTTTAGCTGTGATTCTCGTCACACAACCTAATTTTTGTGTCGCCATCATAAAATCAAAAAATAAAAAACCGACAGTCCTTGTGAAAGGCTGACGGCGCTTAGTGTGTTCCCTATTAATGACTCGGCTAGAGTTCAGTTACTTTTTATTATTCCAGCATACTGATTATCAGAAGACGATCTGAATCAATGGGTTAGTGTGATTTTCATCACAAGCTATTTTTTATGAAACTGCTGTTGTGAGACTAATGGCTGTTTAAGGATAAATTGCGATCGCATCACTTGGTCAAATCACACAACAATCAAGCTTGACTAATTAACTAGTTTGATGAGCATCAAATCATTGGGCGAGATAATTGCTTCTTTGCTATTACATGAATGTCTCAGAACTCGATAGAATATTTCTCTGTCCCCTTGGTGCATTGTTAACATGACCGTCTCCTCACAACCTCCATTTTCTCCCCAGGAAATCGCCTCGGAAGGCATCAAACCCGAAGAATACGAAGATATAGTCAAACGATTAGGTCGCCATCCCAACAAAGCGGAACTGGGCATGTTTGGCGTAATGTGGTCGGAACACTGCTGTTATAAAAATTCTCGACCATTACTAAAACAGTTTCCCACCACAGGCGATCGCATCCTCGTTGGTCCCGGTGAAAATGCTGGCGTTGTAGACTTAGGCAACGGCTTCCAACTGGCATTTAAAATCGAATCCCACAATCACCCCTCGGCAGTTGAACCATTCCAAGGTGCAGCGACAGGGGTTGGTGGCATACTGAGAGATATTTTTACAATGGGTGCGCGTCCCATCGCCCTATTAAACTCGCTGCGATTCGGTTCATTGGAAGATTCGAGAACCCAAAGACTTTTCCAAGGAGTTGTTGCTGGTATATCTCACTACGGCAATAGTGTTGGGGTTCCCACGGTTGGTGGTGAAGTTTATTTCGATCCCGCATACTCTGGAAATCCCCTAGTTAACGTCATGGCATTGGGGTTGATGGAAACACCCGAAATTGTCAAGTCGGGTGCTGCTGGCTTTGGCAACCCTGTGTTATATGTGGGTTCGACAACTGGACGGGATGGGATGGGTGGTGCCAGCTTTGCCAGTGCCCAACTTAGTGATGAATCGATGGATAATCGTCCTGCAGTGCAAGTTGGCGATCCATTTTTGGAAAAGTCCCTGATTGAAGCTTGTTTGGAGGCTTTTAAAACGGGTGCAGTGGTGGCAGCACAGGATATGGGTGCTGCTGGTATCACTTGTTCAACATCGGAAATGGCTGCAAAAGGTGGGGTTGGGATTGAGTTTGATTTAGATAAAATTCCCGTGCGTGAATATGGGATGGTGCCTTATGAATATTTGCTTTCTGAGTCTCAGGAGCGGATGTTATTTGTTGCACACAAGGGACGGGAACAGGAATTAATAGATATTTTCCACCGTTGGGGATTGCAAGCGGTTGTGGCGGGGACTGTGATTGAAGAACCGATTGTGAGAATTTTCTTTGAAGGGAAAATTGCTGCGGAAATTCCCGCAACTGCTTTGTCGGAAAATACTCCTTTGTATGAAAGGGAAGTACTTAAGGAAGCGCCGGAATATGCTCGCAAAGCTTGGGAATGGACAGTTGATTTATTGCCCAACTGTTCCGCAAAGGGAATTGAAGTTGAGGGTAAGTTGCAAAGTTGGAATCATGTTTTATTGACTTTGCTTGATACTCCAACAATTGCCTCGAAACGTTGGGTTTATCGTCAATATGACTACCAAGTTCAGAATAATACGGTGATGCTTCCTGGTGGGGCTGATGCGGCTGTAATTCGCTTACGTCCTTTGGAATCTGGAGGAACGGGAAGTAATAATGTGGAAATCAAAACTGGTGTTGCGGCAACTGTAGATTGCAATCCGCGTTATGTATATCTTGACCCTTATGAGGGTGCGAAGGCTGTTGTGGCAGAGGCTGCACGTAATTTATCTTGTGTGGGTGCCGAACCTTTGGCTGTGACAGATAATTTGAATTTTGGCAGTCCAGAAAAACCGATTGGTTATTGGCAGTTAGCGGAAGCTTGTCGGGGTTTGTCGGTAGGTTGTCGTGAATTTGATACACCTGTGACGGGTGGAAATGTTTCTTTGTATAATGAAACGCTTGATTCCGAGGGAAATACTCAGCCAATTTATCCAACTCCAGTTGTGGGAATGGTGGGTTTAATTGCAGATTTGGCGAAAATTTGCGGTCAAGCTTGGAAAAATGAGGGTGATTTTATTTACTTATTGGGTTTACCTGTAAGTCAAAACATAAATCCAAACACAAATCCAAACATAAATCCAAGCACAAACACAAAAGTAGAATTGGGAGCATCTGAATATTTAGCTACGATTCACAATACAGTTGCTGGCAAACCTCCCCGTGTCGATTTTGATTTAGAACGCCGGGTACAAAAAGCTTGTCGTCAAGGGATTTCCCAAGGTTTGGTCAATTCCGCCCATGATTGTGCTGAAGGTGGTTTAATTGTTGCGATCGCAGAATCTTCTATCGGTAGCGAACTAGGTGCAGAAATTCGTTTAGATTTACCAGCAGATACGACTTATCGCTGGGACGAAACCCTATTTGGTGAAGGTGGTGCGAGAATTTTGGTTTCCGTATCCCCAGAAAAACAGCAAACTTGGGAAAATTACCTCACGGAAAATCTCGATCATCAATGGCAAAAAATTGGCAAGGTTGGTAATCTCGACAATGGTTTGCGGATTTCAACAAGTGATGACCAAACCTTAATCGAGGTTAAGATTAAGGAGATGTCAGATAAGTTTTTCCATGCAATCGAACGTCGATTAATTTTGGAATGTTAGCTAAATACTCGCTATAAGTAAAGTTTATCCCATTCATACTTTGTACTTATATCCGATATTGATAGGACTAATTACTCAGGTTTTAAGGTACTGTTTTAATAGGCGGTTAAGAAATTTTTAAGATTTCTTCCTCTACCCAGCGACATAAATTTTGACCTCATCATCAGTGACTCTACACCCTCATGCATCAGGAGCAGAGCTAGCAATGAATCCCGACCATTTCACCACTTTGGATTTAGACTCTCACTCAAATGAGCCAACTCATCAGGAAGAAAGACCAGATAAGCCAGAGGAGGCTTGTGGGGTTTTTGGTATCTATGCACCTAGCGAAGACGTTGCCAAGCTAACTTATTTCGGTTTGTTCGCACTACAACACCGAGGTCAAGAATCGGCTGGTATCGCCACATTTGAGGGTGAAAAGGTTCATTTGCACAAAGATATGGGTTTGGTATCCCAAGTTTTTAACGAGACGATTTTGAGCCAATTACCCGGCACAATCGGCATCGGTCATAACCGCTATTCGACCACTGGATCGAGTCGCAGGGTTAATGCTCAACCTGCGGTGGTGGAAACACGACTGGGTAAACTTGCTTTAGCACATAATGGCAATTTAGTCAATACAGTGCAATTGCGTGAAGAATTGGTGAACGATAATATCAACTTGGTAACGACAACCGATTCCGAGATGATAGCTTATGCGATCGCACAACAAGTCAACGCAGGAGCGGATTGGCAAGATGCCGCGATTCAGGCATTCCATCGTTGTAAAGGCGCATATAGCTTGGTAATTGGTACTCCTGTGGGAATAATGGGTGTACGTGACCCCAACGGGATTCGTCCGCTTGTTATTGGTACCCTGGGTGAAAATCCAGTTCGCTACGTCTTAGCTTCGGAAACTTGCGGATTGGATATTATTGGTGCTGATTATTTGCGGGATGTGGAACCTGGTGAAATGGTTTGGATTACCGAAGCTGGGATGGCATCTTATCATTGGATCGAACAGCCGGAAAGAAAGCTGTGTGTCTTTGAGATGATATATTTTGCCCGTCCCGACAGTTTAATGCACAACGAGACATTATATAGCTATCGGATGCGCTTGGGACGAAGACTCGCGGAAGAATCCCCTGTGGATGCAGATATTGTATTTGGTGTACCGGATTCGGGTATTCCAGCTGCGATCGGTTACTCCCAAGCGTCGGGTATCACCTACGCTGAGGGTTTGATTAAGAATCGTTACGTCGGACGTACTTTCATTCAACCAACCCAAGCCATGCGTGAGCAAGGTATTCGGATGAAGTTGAACCCGCTTAAGGATGTACTGATGGGCAAAAAGGTAATAATTATCGATGACTCGATAGTTAGGGGAACCACAAGCCGCAAATTAGTCAAAGCGCTGCGTGATGCTGGTGCAGTTGAGGTTCACATGCGGATTTCTTCACCACCTGTTACTCATCCTTGCTTCTACGGCATTGATACCGATTCTCAAGACCAGCTAATTGCTGCGAGGATGTCAGTTGCCGAAATCGCCGAACAACTGGAAGTAGATAGTCTAGCTTATTTGAGTTGGGAAGGGATGTTAGAGGAGACGCGGGAAGATACCGATAATTTTTGTTCGGCTTGTTTTACAGGTAATTATCCCGTTGCCATTCCCGAAAATGTGAAACGTTCTAAGTTGGTGTTGGAGAAGGTGACGGTGTAGCAAAGCCTTTATTCCCAACTTTGCAAAAAAATAGTCTGGCTTCAGCGTTTAAAGGTTATATCTAGCGCTGAAGTTTAGTTAGGGAACACCAAGAAATAAATTCTCCACAATTGTAGGGGTA
>NZ_NTFS01000425.1 GCF_002289455.1 Brunnivagina elsteri CCALA 953 | reverse complement strand
CGTACCACTCCGTGGAAGCAAGCTACGCGCAGCGTGTCGCTTTGCGACTCAGCGTCTACCGCGTTCCCGGAGGGTAGTATCTTCAAGATTTTCACCCTTGTTAAAAGTAAAGTTATAACCCGTTTTTAGTATAAGACTTTATCTAAAGATGATTGATATCGATTCCAAGTTTCATTTTTAAGATTATCGTAGATGAGGATTATATGTGTATTATGCTACTAATTTACAAACGATAAATACTATGGCATTATAGTACTGCAATACTACAATAAGTGCATTTTACAAGATTTAAAATAATCTCAAATTATTTACACAACTATTGATGTACTTTCCCAATATCTAAAAATATGGCTCCAAGGAATGGGGATTGTATAACCATAAGTTCAATAAATGCGTCATAGTTAATATACAGTAACTATTTTCAATATTTCTTAAGCAAAATTTCGTAGTAATGCTGTGGTGAAAGTGGAGGAATAACTGTGGCAGATGAAGGTTTTTCGGATTTAGAGGTGCAAGACTCGGTGTTAGCAGTTGATGACATTGAGAAAGAAGAGCAGGGGAAACGGCGACGGGGGTGGTTGACACCATTGTTGCTGGGTTTGGGTTTGGGGATTGCGATCGCAATTGGTACAATCCGGATTTTGGATCAGCGTTCGACGGCACAAAAAGCCCCGGCAGCAAGTAAAGTCGCAGCCTCGATTCCTCCAGCAATGACTGTAACTACGACACCAGCCCAATCTACTAGTATTAGTCGCTCTCTGAATGTTAGTGGAACTGTCGCAGCACGGGATTTAACCCCGGTTTTACCCCAAGCAAGTGGTTTGCAAGTCAAGCAAGTGCTTGTGAAGGTAGGGAATTCAGTCAAAGCTGGGCAAGTAATGGCGATACTCGATAATTCGCTTTTACAAGACCAAATTCGCCAAGCCAGGGCAGATGTGGAATCGAAGCAGGCAGATGTGACATCAAAGCAAGCTGATTTAGTCTCAAAGCAAGCTGGATTGACATCAAGCCAAGCAGCGCTAGCAGCAAGTCAAGCGGTAGTGCAACAAAGACAAGCCGACTTAGCCCAAGCAAAAGCGAGATTGGTAGATGCACAGCGTAATTTTCGCCGCAACCAAGAACTTTTGGCACAGGGAGCAATTAGCCGTCAAGTATTAGATACGAACGAAACTACTTTCACAACTGCGAGGGAAGCAGTGAGGCAAGAAGAAGCAAATATTCGCAGCGCTCAAGCTAATGTTGAGAGTGCCAGGGCGAATATTGGTATAGCTCAAGCGAGTGTGCAGATTGCGGAAGCGGGTATAAATAGCGCCCAAGCTAATGTTAAAAGTAATAATGCCAAAGTTGAGCAGTTCAAAACCCAGCTTGGGCAAACGGTGGTTCGTGCGCCAGTGTCAGGAATTGTTGCCGAACAGTTGACCCGTGTAGGTGATGTTACGGGTGTGCCCCCACAAACCCAGGTGGCGACAGTTGTGGGAGGTTCTCAGAAACTATTCTCAATTATTCAGGATGGGCAATTGGAGTTACAAGCCCTGGTTCCGGAAAATCAGTTAGGGCAAATCAAAGTTGGTGCAACTGTCCAGATTACATCAGCGAGGGATAATAGTGTGCGGTTGCAGGGAACAGTTAGGGATATAGAAGCAATTGTCAATCAGCAGCGACGGGAAGCAACAGTAAAAATCGATTTACCGTCAACGAGTTTATTTAAACCGGGAATGTTTGCCAGTGCCGCGATTACAACGACCACGCAAACGGGTGTAGCCATACCGCAGAAAGCCGTACAATCTCAATCGGATGGCAATACTGTTGTATTCATGCTATCGGGTGAAGACGTAGGTACTGGGGCTTCAGCTAAGGTAGATAAGATAAAAACCCAGAAAGTAGAAGTGGGAGAGATTCTTAATGGTGACAGAATTGAGATTAAAAGCGGAATTCGAGTAGGCGATCGCATTGTTGTCGATGGTGCTGGTTATGTCAAAGATGGCGATACAGTACGAGTCAACCAATAGACGACCCGATGGGTCGTCTATAATTAAAATTAATTAAAATTAATTAAAATTAATTAAAATTAATTAAAAAGAGACGACCCACCGGGTCGTACGATGATTTTTATTGAGAAAAATATTAAGTGCCCAATTCCCAATGCCCATTCCCTAAATAAATATGTCTTTTAATCTTTCTGCGTGGTCAATTAAAAAGCCCGTTCCGACGATAGTCTTATTTTTAATTCTGACTTTAATTGGTTGGTATTCTTTCTTAAATTTAGGAATTGATACCAGTCCAAACATCGATGTACCTACTGTTTCCGTCACTGTAACCCAACCTGGTGCTGGTCCAGCAGAATTGGAAACCCAGGTGACAAAGAAGATTGAAGATGCAGTTGCGGGTTTGGGAAACATTGACGAGTTGCGTTCGACTGTTAGCGATGGCATTTCCACCACAGTCATTGCCTTTAACTTGGGAATAAATACCGATCGCGCAACCAACGATGTCAGAAATGCGATCGCACAAATTCGCCAAAACCTTCCCCAAGATGTTAATGACCCAATTGTCAAGCGATTGGAATTTTCGGGTGGTCCAATTCTTACCTATGCCGTAAAATCAGATACTCTATCAGTCGAAGAGTTAAGTAATATTGTTGACCAAAATATTAGTCGCCGCTTGCTCGGTGTTAAAGGTGTTGCCCAAGTAAACCGGGTTGGTGGAGTAAATCGTGAGGTTCGCGTGAATTTAAACCCCGAACGCTTACAAGCTTTAAATATTACCGCAACTCAAGTTAATGACCAATTACGGGCATTTAATATTAACCTTCCTGGTGGACGGGCTGAATTAGGTGGTAGTGAACAAAGTATTCGGACTCTTGGCAGTGCCCAAACAGTTAAACAGCTACGGGAATATGAAATAGTCCTTCCCAATGGTGGTTCTGCACCTTTATCCAGTTTGGGAACTGTGGAAGATAGCTTTGGAGATGTCCGTCAAGCTGCCCTGCTCAATAACAATCCTGTGGTTGCATTCCAAATTCTGCGGAGTACGGGTAGCGTCACCGTTACCGTGGAAGCAGGGGTACAAGAAGCTGTTAAAGAATTAAATAAAACACTTAAAAGTCAAAACGTTAGTATTGAATTAATTTTTACCCGTGCTGCATTCGTCCGTGATTCCTATCAAAGTACAATCGAGGAATTAATTCAGGCTTCGGTGTTGGCTGTAATTATTATTATGTTGTTCTTGCGTAACTGGCGAGCAACATTAATTACAGCAGTGGCGTTGCCTCTGTCAATGTTACCGACATTTTTTGTCCAGCAAACCCTGGGTTATACCCTCAATAATATGACTTTGTTGGGTTTGGCATTAGCTGTGGGGAACTTAGTCGATGATGCCGTGGTGGAAATAGAGAACATGGAACGGCACATGGCAATGGGTAAATCACCCCGTCAAGCGGCTTTTGATTCGTCAGATGAGGTGGGTTTAGCTGTAATAGCTTCCGCAGCTACCATTATCGCGGTGTTTCTTCCTGTGGCGTTCATGGGTGGGATTCCCGGTCAGTTTTTCCAGCCTTTCGGGGTTACGGTTGCCGTTTCGACGTTTTTCTCAACTTTAGTTGCCCGCATGGTGACACCAATGATGGGGGCTTATTTACTTCAGGATAATCGGGGAAAATTGGCAAAGGGCAAAGGGCAAAGGGCAAAGGGCAAAGGGAAATTTTCCTTTATTTCTCGCTTTTTCTCTCCTTCTCTTCCTTCCCCATCCCGTCGTCGCTTTCAACCCTATAAATCCCTACTGAAATGGTCTTTGAACCATCGCATCATCACAATTGCGATCGCAGTAGCATTTTTCATTGGTAGTGTGATGTTGATTCCCTTGATTCCCAAGGGATTGGTTGATGGTGGTGATATTGGTATATCCACAATTTCGGTTGAGTTACCTCCCGGTTCAACTTTGGCAGATACTAACAAAGCTGTAACCCAATTAACTAATATCGTTAGGGAAAATACTGTAGTCGAAAACGTATTGGCAACCCAAGATATTAATTCAGCGACTCTTACAGTCAAGCTCAAATCGAAAGAAGAACGGAAACTTTCCCAGTTGGACTTTGAACAGCAAATACGTCCCGATTTTGCCCAAATTGCTGGTGCGAGAATTAGTTTCCAAAGTGCGAGTGCTGTAGGAGGGAGAAAAGATTTAACGGTGGTTTTACAAAGTGAAAATCCCCAACAATTAATCCAAGTCGCTGATAATCTCGAACGGGAAATGCGAAATATACCGGGTTTGGTTGAGGTGACATCGAGTGCGAGTTTAGTCAAACCAGAAATTTTAGTAATTCCTAACCCCCAACGTGCCGCAGATTTGGGAGTCACTGTCCAAGCGATCGCACGTACTGCTTCGTTAGCTACGATTGGTGATAATGACGCAAGTTTAGCAAAATTCAACCTTCCCGACCGCCAAATTCCGATTCGTGTCCAAATCAATCCGAAAGCACGTCAAGATATTGAAACTATCAAGAATTTGCAAGTTCCCCGTACTGGTGGTGGAATTGTACCGCTAAATTCCGTGGCTGATATTCGTTTTGGTAGTGGTCCTGCAACTATAAACCGTTTTGATAGACAGCGACAAGTTTCGGTGGAATCAAATTTAGAAGGAACTTCTTTGGGTAATGCTCTGGATGCTGTCGAGAAACTCCCAGCGCTGCAAAATCTACCTTTAGGTGTAACACGACGTTCCGCAGGTGATGCCAAAATCATGGCAGACATTTTCGGCAAATTTGGGCTTGCTTTGGGTGTGGCAGTAATCATGATTTACGGTATTCTCGTACTGCTGTATAACAATTTTTTGTACCCGATCGCAATTATGGCTGCATTACCCTTCTGTTTGGGTGGTACATTAGTCGCTTTGTTGGTAGCACAGAAAGCCTTGGGACTTTACGCTTTGATTGGGGTAGTTTTGCTTTTGGGTATTGTCACCAAAAACTCGATTTTGTTGGTTGACTATACATTAATCAATTTGGCAGCAGGGGAATCCTTACGCCATTCTTTAGTCGATGCAGGGGTATCCCGCTTACGTCCGATTCTAATGACCTCATTTGCCACAATTGCCGGGATTATTCCCTTAGCATTGGGAGTTGGTGCTGGTGCGGAAGTTCGTCAACCAATGGGTATTGCCATTTTAGGAGGATTTACCACCTCGACACTATTGACATTGCTAGTTGTGCCAGTGCTATTCAGTTATATCGAGAATTTCCAAAATTTCATTTTAGACTTTGGACGTTATGGCTTTAAAGGTAAAAAAACGAACAAAAAAAGGCGCGAGAATCAACAGGATTCGCTTCCAGATACTTTAAACCTACCCCCAGAAGCGGAAAAATGGCGATCGTGATTAG
>NZ_NTFS01000424.1 GCF_002289455.1 Brunnivagina elsteri CCALA 953 | reverse complement strand
ATATAGTATAAAAAGCCAGAAGTAAGAAGCCAGAAGGTGTTACCCTAAACTAGCCGAAGGGCAGAAGGAATAAAGAATATTCTATAAGCTTTTCAGCCATTTTAAAGGGTAGTTTTATTTGCGCCATACTGTACTAGTGATTATCTGGGAAATTTGATGAGATAGCTAAACAGAAAACATATGTGAAAATAGTAGTATCAAAAAGCTTTGGTATAAAATTATTAGTAGAAATTAGTGAAAATATTCAGTTGAGAAAGTTTTAAATTGTTAATTGTCATATGGCGCGAAGCCAAATGTTAGCTAAAATAAGAGTAAGGCTCCCAGTTGAGAGAGTTGACGAGTGTAGTGATGTCATGAGTTTTGCCTTTTTATGAATTCAAATAGTCAGTCTGCTAATACCGAGACATATCAACATCGATTGGCAGACATAGTAGGAACTATTATTGCAATGTTGACATTAACATTGCCTTTGTTCGTGATTGCGAATTATTCAGATAATATCCAAAATAATAATCCACAGCCAGTAACCTATAGATTGCAAACAACAAAAGAATAGTTAAAAGCAGGATGATTTGATCGATAACGAAAGATATTAGGGAATATCGAGGAATTGGTAATGAATTTGCGACTACGAATAGGGTATTTGGGAAAATTTCGCTATTTGCGATCGCATGATTCTACCCTACCTTTATACCTCTTCGTTTTGTAGAAATTCAAATAAAGACGTTCCACCGGAACGTCTTTATTATTTTATTATATTCTAGGGAACACCCTTACTATTAAACCCCAACAAAGGTTTCATCATCTGCATCATCCTCGTACAAATCTTCCGGTAACATTTCACCTTCAATACTTTCAATTAATCCCATTTCTGGCATATTACTAAACCAGATATCATTATTTGCGCTTTGTTTGCGAACATTGGCTAGTTCGAGTCGCGATTGTTGGGATAATAACTGTTTGAGAGCTTGGTATTCTTCTAATGCAAACATTGCTCCATTGAGACGAACTGTTTCTTGAGCGGCTGGAGAAAGTATGGCATTATGCAAACAAGCATTAGTGAAAATTGCTGACTGAAGTTTTGCCCCAGAAAGGTTGGCATTCGCTAAATTTGCACCAGAAAGGTTGGTTTCCGAGAGGTTGGCATTTGCAAGATTTGCTCCAACGAGATTGGCATTTGCAAGATTTGCTCCAACGAGATTGGCATTTGCGAGGTTTGCAGCTGCAAGGTTGGCACTTCCCAAATTGATTGTTTCTAGGTTTGCTCCAGCTAGGTTAACTTGTGCGAGATTTGCCCCTGACAAATTGACATGATTCAGCGATTTGGAGCGCAGACGCTTTTGAAAAGCTTGTGGAGCTAAGATGCTGGTACGATTAATTAGCTTGGTTAGTGTCTCTGGATCGAATTCCTCCCAGTTTGATGGATTACGACAGGGGAAAAAAGAACGCTTTGCTTCACGATGACAAGTAGAAAGCAAGAAAAATACGTTTAGAGCGACTGCTGTGTTGATTTGTTCGACATTGAGGGGATTTTGCAAAGTCCGAAAATAGTTCCAAGCTTTGTGTGCTATTCCTTGATCGAGCCAACGTCCTTGACAATGAGAGTACCAGAAAACCGACAAGCGATCGCACAGTGTGGCAAAGGAAAATTCTGTCACTGGTAAGCATTGCAATCCCTCAATCACTAGTTCTTCTATTTCTGATGTCAAGATTCCATAACCAAATAAATTATAGATATGTTCAGCGACGCTATTTTTGGAATCGATTACAAAATCTGAATCCCCATAACCATTCTGTTGACGTTCAATTAGTCGTTTGAGTTGGTTAACAATTACTTTAGCGCAGAGAAAATTCCCAATTTGAGCATGGGAAAATTCGATTTTAGTTAATTGGGAATGGGGGGAAATTTTGAAATAGAAGGTTGGTAAGTCATTTTGTTCATTCTCCAGATGTACATAATGACGTTGGGAATGGAGGATTTGTAAGGTAATTTCTTCGATTTTTGACAGTAAAGCTTCGGGATAATTAGTTCGGAGTAAATTTGCTACTGCATCTTGGCTACGATGGATATGTGCCAAACCTTCACGAATCAAAATTGGTTTTACACCATCAATTCCGGGATACCCTAATAACCATCGATTGAGACGTTGATAAATTTCCCACAACAATGCACCATTTCGGATTTGTTGAGTTTCTGCGACTAATTCGATTAATTCATCATCAAATAAGCCATCACGGTAGAGAATTCCGAATAAGTAGAGATGTAAAGGTTGACGTATTAATAAAGAGAATTCTGGTAACTTTGATGCACTTGTAAATAAACCTGCTTGCTTTAAAAAAGTAAAGAAATTTTGTGCTAAGGAGACTGATTGTACTGTTGCCCAATTTTGAAACCAAAGACGTAATTCTTCCTGTCCAAATGGTTGTATAGTGATTCTTTGCAACTGAATTAAATCAAGATTAATACCCTGATTAATAATTTCTTGGAGATGCTCAGAACGACTCGTAATAATAATTTTATGCTGCGATTCCCCTTTAGAAGTATTACAGGAACGCGATTGAAAATTAAGTAACTGCTGGATGAATTTTGTTGTTGACATTCTGCCATTTACAAAAGGTAATTCATCTAAACCATCGAGAATAAAGACACATTTCAAATACTTGAGTTTTAACCACTCTTCCAATTGAATAGATATATTCTCAGGAAATCCAGAAGCAAGAGTTTCTACTAGATTTTCACCATATTTAATATCGCGCAACCGAATAAATATAGGCATCCAGTCAGGATAAGATTCCTGCGCGGTTTTTGCTGCCAACATTTGACAGAAACTTGTCTTCCCATAACCAGCTTCCGACTCAATGATGAGGATACTTTCTAAATCCTCAAGTTGATTCTGTACCCATGTAATTAAATCGACAGCATGGGAAGTTTTTGTATCTGTATGGGAAATACTGTGGGAATTATAATTAAAGGTACTATCTAAATTACGATGGGAACCATTATGCAAATTAATTGCTTCAATTGGTAATCCCTTTGGGGGAATATAAATATCCTTTAGAGAAAAATATTCCAAAAATAATGGTTCCGCAAGACCTGTAATTAAACTAGCACGATACTGTTCACGGGCTAAATCAATTTTGTCCAATGCATAAAAAGATAGGGATTTATCAGTAGATACATTAGTACCAGCCAAAAAGGAACTTCCCAATCGCACAAACTTTTGCAATTGTGCTAAAGCCGCAGCATTTTCTGCGATAACTATAAGTAAATGCCCAGGTAGTGAATTAGCTAATCTTTGTACCATTAACTTCGATTCGCTTTCCTCAGCACCATTTGCCATAAACCAAGCAACAGTAGCATGATTCATTTGTTGAACCAACAAGGATTCTGCCATCAATATTAGTGCTTGTTCTGCTTGAGTATCGCTTAATTTGCCAGGGTTAAGCGTCTTTAACAACTCCTGTAGATGGGAATCTTGAGAAATAAAAGAAGTACCATCAATTTCCCCGTGCCAAAAGAATGCTCGATTTAGCCACGGCTTTTTTAAATTCACTTCCTGTTCTAAAATTTGTTGTAAGGCGTTGAGATAAGCAATCTGAAATCCCAACCAAACACCTTCATTGCGTTTTAACGGCTTTTTTTGGCTAAAACTAGAAAGCAAACCTTGGGTTAATTGGGCTATTCCAGATATTTCTTGCCAAGCTGCACTTAAAGGCAATTCTAGAATTTCTGCGAAAGTACAGATATCAAATATGCTTAAACTTTTAACATCTATCTCATTAATAATACGTAAGGAAATGCCACCGATAATATCGGGTCTAAGTGTTTCCCTGTAATGATTTTTAGTAAATTTAGTTGCCAGCCAGTGGCGAATACTTAAGTACATTTTTTACTCAGTAAATAGCCTCCTAATGTCATTATGGACTATTTCACCCCGAACCGGGAACTGGTAAAAATAAGGAATTATGTAAATTGGGTATTAGGTATTGGGTATTTGTAAGTAAGCAGACAGAATTAATTACAATACTGATTCCTTGCTGGGTAAGAATTTGAACCCGAATTTTGTTGAATTAATGGTGTCCAAAGACTTAATTTGCACAAGAATATCCATCGGATCGTGTCTACTACTACTTCACCTAAATTAGAATATGAGCGATCGCACAATTAAAATACTATTAATAGACCAAGACTCGATTTTCAGGTTGGGTTTGCGGCTAGTATTGGATGCTGAAGCGGATTTAGAAGTGGTAGGGGAAGCTGAAAATGATGTTGAAGGGTTAGAAATAGTTGCCAGACTGACACAAGACAATCAAAACCGACTCGATTTAGTCATCTTGGATATCGATCGAGGTTACTCAACAGCCAGTCAGTCATTTAGTTTGCCAAATATTTTACAAACGGACTTACAAACGGACTTACAAACTAATCCACAAGCTAGTTTACAACTTTGCCAGCAATTAAAAGCCCAATATCCCCAACTACCAATATTAATTTTGAGTGCGACGCAAAATCAGCAATTAATCAAAACAGCACAAACACTAGGAGTCAATGGTTATTTTCCCAAGGGAATTGCCATTAGGGAGCTAATCTGGGCTATCGATACAGTTATGTCGGGCAATTCCCCATTTTTCCCCCCAATCCCATCTGCAATCCCTTATTCCCCTTCTCCCATCTCTCGCTACCTCAATAACCTCAAATTGTCAGGAAATCGTTACATCCAAGCGAATTTAGTACAAGTCAGAGGGAAGTTACAAATTCCGGGAATACCAGTGTTAGAAAAAGCGGTTTTAGCTGGGAAACAACGGGAATTATTTGCAGCACGTTGGCTTTTAAATAATATCTTGGTAGTAAATCAGCAAACTTCCCAAACTGAACCAGTAGGGAATATTCCTAGTATTATTGGTTCTGTACAACAGGAGAATATATTTAACTCTAGTAACCAATTTGATTTGTCACAAAATCCAAATTCACAAAATATAAATTCACAAAACTTAAATTTACCATCTCAACTCAGTCCCAGAGGATTGCAAGCAGATTTATTTTCAGCTTGCGTATCTCAACTTCAGTTACCGTTACAAAATGTCACGGATACTTATATAGAAATCGATATTTTGCGGATTGAGAAAAAGCGCGAACTTCTATATTTGATATTGCAAAAATTAGGAAAAACATTAGATGATTTACGGAATTCTCAGATTGAAGCTAGTCAGTTATATGAATTAAATCATGTAATTTTGCGTGATTTGTGGCAAACGTCAACAATTGACTTTTTCGGTAAGTTTTCGCGGATTAGAGTTGGGGATAATGACTTGGAAATAGTGAGTTTATTACAACAAGATGGGGATGTGATTCAACGGGAGATTTTAGATTATATTCCCTTATTTCCAGAGTTATTA
>NZ_NTFS01000423.1 GCF_002289455.1 Brunnivagina elsteri CCALA 953 | reverse complement strand
TGTCATCTACTGTGTAACCAAAGTCAAACTAACTATTACTTCACTTCTTCTCTAATTTCCAAACCCTCATCTGGATATCTAAACGGCTAATAATCTAACTTTGAGCATCCACACAAAGATACAAATATTCTCTGCGTAACTTTGCGTTTTACTCTGCGAACCTCCGCGTTTAAAAGCCAAACCCCAAGCCATTTTTAGTATAATTAGTTTTGAGTCTAGCTCTTTCCTTTTCACTTTTCTCTTTCCCCTCTTCCCTCCCACCTTTTTAGGGGAATACAATCAATCTCAAATTGGTCTAAAGCACGGGCAACGACAAAATCAACTAAATCTTCGATAGTTTGGGGATTGTGATACCAAGCTGGAATCGCCGGAACAATTCTCACACCAGCTTCTGCAAGGGAAGTTAAATTTCGTAAATGAATTAAACTAAAAGGTGTTTCACGGGGTACTAATACTAATTTACGTCCTTCTTTGAGTTGGACATCCGCAGCACGTTCTAATAAATCCCCACTCAAACCACCTGCAAGTTTACCAACTGTACTCATGCTACAGGGAATAATCATCATCCCTAAAGTCCGAAAGGAACCGCTAGCAATATTAGCTCCCACATCACCCCAAGGATGACAATTTAGTTTACCTCCGTTTTCGACTTGCGCTTGTTGTCGCCAAAACATTTCTTGCTGTAATGGTTCTGATGGCATCCGAATATCTTGCTCGGCTTGCCAAACCATATATGTTGATTTTGATGCGACTAATTCGATTGCATAGTCAGCAGCTAGTAGGTATTTAATCGTGCGAACGGCGTATATTAATCCAGAAGCACCAGATACGCCAATAATTAGGGGTTTTGACACAGTTGGTTATAAAGGGAAATGGGAAAGGGAAATGGGAAAGGGAAATGGGAACCAAAACTTATAAATGATAATAATAAACCAATTCCCAATCCCCAATCCCCAATCACGATTAATTTATTCGTCGTCTTCAAAATCATCGAGTTCGTCATCATCATCGTCATCGTCTGGATCGATGTCGTTTGCCATATACAATGGCATTTCGCCGTTATTATAGTCTTTGCCGACGATTGGTGTACCATCGCTACTAACGGTGACTAAATCGATTTGCTGACGGTAGTAATCGACGCTCTTGACTTGAACGGCAACGCGATCGCCTAATCGATAGGATGCGCGATTTTTTCGTCCAAATAGTGCTTGCTGTCTAGCTCGATACTCGTACCAATCGTCCTTGAGGGAACTAACGTGAACTAAACCTTCTACCCGTAAAGGATTTGGGCTGTCTTCGTCGGTGGCTTTGACTTCGATTTCCACAAAGAACCCGTATGATTGAACACCAGTAATCACACCGCTAAAAACTTCACCAATGCGTTGTTTCATCAGCGAAGCCCGTTGTAAACCAGCTAAATCAGCTTCAGCTTCTTGAACTTCTTTTTCGCGATCGTTGAGTTGGGTAATTACGCGGGTTAAATCGCTTTGTAATTCGCTTTGTAATTCGGGAGGAAGGACATTCCAGTTAATTTCCGCATGGTTGACAGAAGAGCGGAGATTAACCCGTTCTTTGATGCGAGTATTGCGGCGATCGCGTCCGTGTTCGAGCAAGCTGTGATATACCCTTTGCATTAGCAAATCGGGATAACGCCGCAACGGAGCGGTAAAGTGGGTATATTCGGGTAGCGATAACCCGAAATGGGGTACTTTATTCGTGCTGTACAAAGAGGGTTTGAGGGTATCTTGGAGTAAATAGGTCAAAACCTGTTCCGATGGCGAATCAGCGAATATCCTTGTGAGATGTTGGTAGTCGAGGGGTTGGACATCAACATCTTCGGGAAGGGAAAGTTCCACACCCAAATTAATTGCGAGTTTGAGCATTTCCTGTACATCTTCGGCATCAGGTGCTCCTTGAACCCGCCAAATTGCTGGAACTCCAAGGGCATTTAAGTGATTTGCCATCAGTTGGTTGCACATTAGCACCAACTCGGTGAATATTGACCTGACGGTGGAATTCGCCTCAATTACACATCCCAACATTCCTTCATCGTAGTACGGATTTTGGTTAGGTGGCAAATTTAACTGCAAACTTCCCCTGGCAGTACGGATGTTTTTGAGGGCATTTGTCAAGCGTTGGAGAACTTGCAACATCTCGACAGTTTCGGCAGAATCTTTGGTTTTTCTACCTTTACCTTCGATAACTGTTGTTGCTTGCTCCTGAGTCATATGTTTGTCAACTTTGACAACACTGGGGCTAATTTCCCACTCCAACACCTGTCCAGTTTTTGCTTCCAGGGTGATTAAAAACGAAAGTGCCAAGCGATCGCTACCAGCAACCAAAGCACATTTTTCCATTACCGCATCCGGTAACATCGGCAGGAATAATTCACCCAAATATACCGAACGTCCCCGTTTGAGGGCTTCGCGATCGAGAATTTCATCAGGTAGGATGTAATGGGTGGCATCGCTGATGTGGAAACCGACTAAATAATTACCTTCGGGAGTTGTTTCCAAGGATAAAGCGTTTTCCACAAACTTGGAATCCTCATTTCCACTCCCAGCACCACCAATTGTAATGGTAAAGCGATCGCGCAAATCCAAACGATTCTTTAAATCTGCCTTCAGCAGCTTTTTGGGTAACTTCGATGCCGCATCCAGAACCGCATCGGAAAAAGTACGGGAAAGGTCGTGCTTGCAAGTCACCAAATCAATATCGGCAGCAGCTTCGGCATCACTACCCAAAATTTGGACAACTCGACCCAAGGGTGGGTATTGTGCCAGAGGATATCGTAACACCTCAACATGGGCTAAATGGTCGATAGCTTCCTCCAAAGCCGTCAAATTGTTTTGTAATTTCAACTCAAACAGTAAGCGATCGTCTAAGGGAACAGCCCGAAAACCTGTTTCGACCTGTTTAATCCTTGCCAGCAAAGTATGGTTAGAGCGTTCTAAAATTAACTTAACCTCACCCTCTGGAGAACGACGACGACTACCTTCTTTGAGAACCCGCACCAAAACGCGATCGCCATTCCAAGCATTACTCAAATGACTTTCGCGAATATAAATGTCTTCAGCCCCCTCCACATCTTGGATTGCGAAACAAAAACCCTTACTCGAACAGCGCAGTTTAGCTTCAATTAGTCCTTCTTCGGTTTCACGGCGATATTTACCCCGCTCTTTCACCAAAATCCCAATTTTTTCCAGAACCTCCAAAGTAATATGAAGCTTGAGCAAGCTGAGTTCGTCTTCGCAGCCAAGTTTCTTTTCGAGTAATTTACGAGCTACCAATTTATCATCGGTGAAATTGGCAAGGAGTGTAGCGATTGAAAATTCCATGCAGTGAACCGACCTTTGGTCAAAACATCATTTGTTGTTGTGTTGTTGAAATGGGTTCTTTGCTATGTACCCTCACCACTGACTGACGTTTCGATTTGCCCCTAATTTTTAAGAGCAATCGAAGTTTGACAAGAAGCAGAAATGACTCAAATGAATAAGTCGATTTTCCTATTTGCTTCTTCCCACCACACGACAATCGTTCTTAGTTTGGTTCGTCAAAGTCCCCTAGTTGATGAGCCAATCTTACAGAGCCTTTCGTCGATGACATCTGCTACTCCCCGCGAGAGTATCGTTAATTTTCCTTAATCGGTAATTACGCAACTTTCTTTTAGAGAGGATTGATTTGGATAACTCTCCAAAAACAACCCGTATACCGAGAAAGAGAGGAATTGCAGGTGTCAGGTTGTCAAGCATTGAAGGTACTTTTACGCCATTCAACTCCGAATTTTAACTAGGAGAAGCTGTTGGTAAACCCAACTGTCCTACATGTAGAATCGGTAACAATTAGGGTAACAGTTGAACTAACAGTGAGGGCGAACCTTACCTTCCTCATTGTAGATTTAGAGGGTACTTCCAGAAAATACTTCTGGATATCAAATCAGGTAATTAGTATAGCATTGAGCCTTTATATTACCTAGACTAACCCACTGTAACCAAAAATTCTCCTACCTAACACCGTGCTACAATTAGGACGCTATATTAGAATAATCGGAATAGGGTAATAGGTAATGGGTAAGGGGCAATGGAAGAAAGGAAAACACTCGATACTCATCACTCTTTATTCAGCATCGCCTTTAGCAACCCCCCCCTAAAGCACTCAGCACTTGTTAGATTTATTTAGATTTATTTAGATTGTGGTGACTAAATTTATGTTGGGTTCGTTTCAAAACTTATATCCCACAAGCTGCCTTTTAACTGAGCTAGTTCAAATTTATAACGGTAAGTATATTGTTAAAGCTAGCTTGCAAATTGAAGGTATTACCCGCGCTACTGGGATGGCAGCAGCAGAAGTTCTCGAAGAAGCTGAAGACCGCTCCAGAGAAAGGGCATTAGCAATTTTTGTAACCGACAATAGTGCCATACCACAAGTTGATGCGATCGCAATTCCATCCGTAAGTACCACATCCATTAATCCTTCAATAAATGACGCGATACCTAGCTCCTACGGAACCAATTCACCAACGGTAAGCTACCCACAGGGTAGACAGGAAGTGGCTTCTGTAAGTACGCTAAAAGCGAACGCTAACGCAACTTCTACCACCATTCCCACACCAGCAAAAACAGCAAAAAAAACACAAATAACTCCGGAAATTCCAGCAAATAATCCAACAGGTAATAGTCCAACAACAAAGATTAAAGCCAATATAGTAGAGACTGAAGAAAAATTAGAAGAAAAATCTAATATTATCTCTACTGAGAATTCCCAGGAAGTTCACGCACCTGAACCTGAATTAAAACCTGAATTAGAATCCCCACTTAAACTTGAAGAAGCGATACCTAACTCAGAGGGAGTTAGTTCTGTAAGTGCGATCGCATCTACACCACAACAATCAACCTCATCAAATAAAACTAAGCCTGATGTAACTAGCAAAGAGTCAAATCAAGACTTAGCTGCAAATTTAAACCAAAATTTAAGCGAAGATTTGAGCAAAGAGACAAGTGAAATTACCACACCAGTAAATCAAATAGAACCTTTACCCGAATTTTCACATGAACAATTATTTGATATATCACTCGAATCTTCTGCCCCTAGCGATAAGCAAACTTTAACGCCAAGGGAGTATCCCGCAACCGAAGCTGAATTACCATTCCCAGAAAGTAACACCGCAACAAGTAATGTTATGCCATTTACCCCTGGTGATTACAATCCACCCGAAGAAATCGAAATTCTACTTCCCCCAGTACCAGAAAGCACACCTACAACAACCACAAGCAAACGAAAAAAGAAGAGCGAACCCGAAGATAATTCTGACGACATCGCTAAAATTGGCGTGGAAATGCAGCGCTTGTACTGGACTGTCGAACAAGGCAAAGATTACTTATTTCAGACTTATGGCAAAAAATCACGCCACTCACTTA
>NZ_NTFS01000422.1 GCF_002289455.1 Brunnivagina elsteri CCALA 953 | reverse complement strand
TAGGGTGTGTTAGCGCAGCGTAACGCACCATTCCAAATCAAATCGAAAGTTGTAGGTTATTAAATCCTCATTCCTTACCATATCATTCGTGGGTCAGGGCGGGAAAACCCCGCCCCTACGCCAACCTCTTCGACGTAGCTTGCTTCCATTAAGTGATATGCAATGACGGGTTTTGGATCATTTATTTATTGAAATACTCTAGCTTCCTACTCTTCCAATTCTTCCAATTCTTCATCATCTTCATCCTCCTCATCTTCGGCAACCTTCTGTACTGAATTTGCAGAAACAACAGCACCTTTATCGAGTTTCTCCCGAACCAATTTCGTAACTTGTTCGACAAAATCAGGTTTCTCTTCCATATATTTAATTGCATTGTCCCGCCCTTGGGAGATATTATCGCCGTTGTAGCTGTACCAAGCTCCTTTACGACTCAAAACACCTGTTTCCTCTGCCAAATCCACTAAACAGCCAATGGTGGAAATACCCTTACCGAAAATGATGTCAAACTCAGCAATTCTAAACGGTGGTGCAACTTTGTTTTTGGCAACTTTCACTTTGACTCTGTTACCAAACTCCTCAGTACCTTTTTTCAAAGTCTGAATCCGACGAATATCTAGACGCACCGATGAATAATACTTCAAAGCATTACCACCAGTAGTTGTTTCTGGGCTGCCGTAGGTGACACCGATTTTGTGGCGCAACTGGTTAATAAAAATAACAGTGCATCCAGATTTACCAATATTACCTGTAATTTTACGTAAAGCTTGGCTCATCAACCTTGCTTGTAAACCAACGTGGACATCACCCATTTCACCTTCAATTTCCGCACGGGGTACTAGTGCAGCTACCGAGTCAATCACGACAATATCTACAGCAGCCGATCGCACTAATTGATCGACGATTTCTAACGCTGCTTCCCCTGTATCAGGCTGGGAAATTAGCAAATTGACGGTATCGACTCCCAATGCTGCTGAATAAGCTGGATCGAGTGCATGTTCCGCATCTACGTAAGCTGCAATCCCACCTTGCTTTTGCACTTCAGCCACAGCATGTAGTGCCACTGTGGTTTTACCCGAACTTTCTGGACCATAAATCTCAATTACTCGTCCCTTGGGCAAACCACCACCTAATGCCAAATCAAGAGTTAACGCTCCTGTGGAGATGGTTTCAACCTTCATCCGGGTTGCATCACCCAAACGCATGATTGTACCTTTCCCAAAGGTTTTCTCAATCTGGCTGAGTACCACACTCAGAGCTTTTTGCTTGGCAGCATTATTATTATCTGCTGTGCTTGCAGCCATTTTTGCCTCTTTTTTACCGTTGCCATCTGCGGTGTTTACAGCCATTTTTGCCTCTTTTTTACCATTACCATCTGCGGTGCTTACAGCCATTCTCGCCTCTTTATCGTATGTAACTATAATTAATTATCGATTTGCTTGGAGTATAAATCTGGGTTTCTATTAGAACAGACATACTATTTTACGCTAGAAAAATCAAAAATGGGACATCTTCAACAAAAAACATCACAACATTGTATGGGATATTCCTCCGGAACACTAAAGCGATAAACTGACCGTTCGATTTGGCATGGTCGCCTTAGTTAAGGGTATGTCTTGTTGGAGTGACTTCGCAACTCAGGGTATATGTGCATTATTATACAAGGATTCCAAAATAGACCAGGTAATGGATTACTCAAGCTTGACACATCTGAATTCTAGCGATATTAAGTAAAAAATCTCATATAATATCGAATTCTAATCCAAAAATCCGGTAGAGACGACCCGATGGGTCGTCTCTACAGTAATTCCTAACTCCTAACTATTAACAGTGCTGATTGCTTGTAATAATTCGCTCGCGGTGCAGGGTTTTGATAAAAATGCTTCAACTCCCATTTCTCTGACTTGGGTGGTTTTGTGACTAAATACTAATCCACTGATGGCGATAATTTTAACTTGCGGATTGATGTTTTTTAAAGCGCGAATTGCTTTTTCCCCATCCATTGAAGGCATCATCATGTCGAGTAAGATAATGCTAATGTCTTGGTGATATTTAGTGTAAGTCGCAACTGCTTCTCTGCCATCACTTGCTGTTAAAACTTTATAATTACAGGCTTCCAAGGTTGATTGAGTAATTTTACGGATTGCAGCTTCATCATCAACTACTAAAATTACTTCTCCGTCTCCAGCCATCATTTCGATTTCAGGGAGGATTTGGGATAATGGTTGTTTAATTTCTTTTGCTGGTAAATAGACTTTAAAGCTAGTATATTCACCAACTTTGCTATCAACATCAATAAAACCGTCGTGATTTTTGATGATTGATAGTACTGTCGAAAGTCCCAAACCTGTTCCTTTACCTACTTCTTTGGTGGTAAAAAATGGTTCAAAAATTCGTTCTTGAATATCTGGGGGCATTCCAATCCCTGAATCTGTAACGGTAATGAGGATATAATTGCCTTCGCGAGGGTGAAAATTTATTTGAGTATCATATCGCTCTATTTCGATATTTTTCAGAGAAATTGTGAGTTTTCCCCCGTCAGGCATGGCATCGCGGGCATTTACCACCAAATTCATTAATATTTGGTGAATTTGTGTTGTATCTCCACAACAGCGATTGATATTTTTGTCAATGTCTTGCTGGAAAATGATTTGTTTGGGGAATGTTTCGGTAATTATTTGTGCGATTTCGGCGAAAATCTGCTTGAAGTCTACATTTGTTCGCTTACTTTCGATTCCAGTGGCAAATGAAAGTACTTGTTTAACTAAATTTGCCCCTCTTTTAACGTTATTTTCTAGAGTTTTTAATAACTTCTGCTGTTCTTTGTCGTGCAATTTCATTTGCAACAACTGTACCGACATCATAATTGGTGAAAGTACATTATTTAAATCGTGAGCGATACCTCCTGCCAGAGTACCAATACTTTCGAGACGTTGCGATCGCAATAGTTGTGTTTCTAATAATTTCTTCTGGGTAATGTCGGTATTTACCATTAAGATGGATTTGGGTTCTCCCATGCCATCGACTACCAAAGTCCAACGACTTTCGACTATAATTTCCCTACCATCTTGACGTAATTGATTTAATTCACCTTGCCACGAACCTGATTCAATCACATTTGCGATCGCATGATGTAATTGGGAATTATCCTCTTTGTACAAAAGTTTCGTGACATTTTCCCCGATTGCATCCCCTGCACTCCAACCATAAACCCGTTCTGCACCTTTATTCCAATATTGAATTTGACCTTGGATATTCTGTACTAAAATTCCATCAACAGCGATATCGAGTAATGCAGCTTGTTCGCGAATCTTTTGTTCTGCTAATTTGCGTTCGCTCACATCACGCATCACAGCTAAGTGTAAAAAAGTACCATCAAATTCGTTAGGAAGTGGTACTGCATGGGATTCTACCCATTTGCGTGTACCTTTACAGCTAATAATTTCAAACTCCAGTTTTCCGCGTATTCCCTGACAAACACTCTTATGTAATGTGAAAAATTCTTCTAAGTATTCCGGTGCAATTCTGATTCCCACATATCTACCAACTAATTCATCGGCAGTATCAACTTCCATGATTGAAAGTCCAGATGCATTAATTTCTAACAGGGTTCCATCTGGGGAAATTAGCTGGATGCATTCCGGTTCAGCATCAATTATAGTTCGTAACCGATTTTCACTATACATTAACCTCTGTTCTGTCAATTTCAAGCGAGTAATGTATTTTCGTAATAAAACATACAACAACCCCAATAACCCCACATCACCAAACGTGACAATGGAGAAAGTTGTCATCGTGCTTCTGAAGCTGGAATTCGATGCATTAACCCGTTGCTGTAATAAATTTTGTTCCCCTAATTTAATTTTTAAGGTTAGCTGCTGAATCTGATTAATGCGATCGCTTGTAGAATCAGATAAGGCTAAAATTGGTTCTGGGGAAATTTTTTTGAGAATACTTCGTCGTTTAATTTCACCCTCAAAGCTGTTAAAACTTTCACTAATTTGATAATTGAGTAAAATAATCTCTTTTTTAGTCTTTGATTCCTGAAGTGCTAAAGTTTGCAACAATCGGAGATTTTCAGATGTTTGCTCTAACCCCTTATTATAGTCATTTAAATAACTTTTTTCAGCAGTAAGTAGATAACCTCGTGTGGCAATTTCAGTATGATTAAATGCCGACAATGTACGTTCTAATTGGGTAATAACTCGTAAAGATTGCATTACCCAATCCTGATGATAAGTAAGTTGAATTGTATTGCTCGTGGAAATGACAGCATTCAAGATGATAACTGCCAATGCGACCCCAAAAACAGCCGTCAACTTTTTGGTAAAAGACAACTTTTTCATGCGTGTGTGGGAAACTCCCCGGAAACGAGGTGCTATTTCTTGCTTGATGCTGTCGTTGTTGTTATCGATAACTAAAAAACCACTTGAACTAATTCAACTAGTTTCAGGAGCTATAAAGTTTGAACTGCCATAACTCAACAATCCAAAATCGAAGGAAGACAACAATAGCTACTTCCCGGTTATGATTGCTGTATCGAGGTACTCAATTCCGATAAATTTATGTATTGATGTGCAAAGTAATACCACTACGAAGATAGCATTAAGAATAAATAGGGAAATACTTTATTAAAATTACCTATTCTGATTTGCAACGGATACTATTACCAAAAACTCAAGAAACTCATAAGTTCATACTATGTTTAAACATTAATTTTTTTGACAATCTGATTAAATAGGCTTGACATTGTTACTAATATCTGTTCATAATCTTAGTTTGTGAAAACTTTAGCTTAATAGAAATAAAAAATTGGCTAACGTCATTGTCATTGGTGCCCAGTGGGGCGATGAAGGAAAAGGAAAAATAACTGATTTACTCAGCCGCTCCGCAGATGTAGTTGTACGTTACCAGGGTGGTGTCAATGCTGGACACACAATTGTAGTTAAAGGTCAGACCTTTAAACTGCATTTGATTCCCTCTGGTATTTTGTATCCAAACACTGAGTGCATTATCGGTTCGGGAACGGTAATCGATCCGAAAGTTTTAATTGCCGAACTCGATCAACTCGATCAACTGGGAATTTCGACAGAAAATCTGTATATTTCCGAGACAGCCCATGTCACGATGCCATATCATCGGTTAATCGACCAAGCTGCGGAAGGACAAAGGGGCGATCGCAAGATTGGAACCACGGGTAGGGGAATTGGTCCAACCTACGCTGATAAATCGGAACGGACGGGAATCAGGATATTAGACCTGATGGACACCGAAGGACTGCGGGAACAGTTAGAGTGGACAATAAATTATAAGAACGTCATTTTAGAAAAGCTATATAACCTACCACCGTTAAATGCCCAAGAAATTATTCAAGAGTATTTGGGACATGCATCTCACCTGTTCCACAATATTGATACACAATATGAATAATTTATTTTTGCGAGTTTCCAAGCACTT
>NZ_NTFS01000421.1 GCF_002289455.1 Brunnivagina elsteri CCALA 953 | reverse complement strand
CCGGGAAGCAAGCTACGTGTCGCTTATATCTCAGGGCTGAAGCCCTGAGTTTTACGCATACCGTGTTGTTCTATAAAGGGTTTACCTCAGCAATTAAGTCTTGACTTTTCGCCACTTTATAGCTAAATTCCTTGCTGCCCTCACTATTTTACGCCTCTGGGTCGGCAAATGTCTGTGTACTGACCGAGCAAGCTAACTATTTATTATACGGAAAGTTTCCGTATAACTACCTCAATTAGTATGGTTATACAGAATTTTTCCATATAACACCCCAATATAGGGATTATAAAGAATTTTTCCGTATAATCATCTCAAATAAGGTAGTTAAACCTCGTCCATGTAGGAACCCGGAGTTTTTGATTATTCTGTTGCGTCATTGCGACGTAAGGACGCAATCTCAAAATCTGACACGGAAAACTACTGTTCTCAAGGTAGACGAGGTTTATAAAGAATTTTTCTGTATAACATCCGAATCTGAGTATTATACTTAGAACTAGCGCTTTTTAGATGAACAACGAAAATACATAATATTGACAAGCTTTTAAATACGCACTCATACACTAAGCTGAAACAATACTAGTATGACCCGCAATAATTTGTAATGAACCAGTGGAAGATTTTGCCCAAACACGAGTGAAGCGAATAGAAAAATCATTTTCTGTACCTTCGTAGCTTCCTAACACATGCATTTTTACGGAAGCGATCGCAAACCCATCATGAATTTGAATTCGTTGCTCTGAGGGTGTAATTTCTCTAAACTTAATTACACCAGATCGATGAGCAGCAAGGTCTTCTTTTTTACTACAAAGCTGCCCTAAATGGTTAGTAAATATAAGCTCAGGTGCAATCAGTATGTCTAGCTCCTCGACATCGGAATCGAGCATTGCTTGCCTGAGACGTTCCTCTATTTCGACGATTTGAGCTTGAGAATATTGGCTCATGAGAAATCCTTTACTGAGAATTTAATTAATCATCCCTGTCTGTAATAAATAGTTCAAAATCAATCGCGATTAATAACTAAGCTAATCACTGCCGCAACTAAATCTTTCGGTTCAATCGGCTTGGCAAGGTGTTTCTGAAATCCTGCTGCTAAAACTTTATGCTCGTTGACTTCCCCAGCATAGGCAGTTAGCGCGATCGCAATCAATCCCTGACACTGAGATGGCAGTTGGTTACGAATTTGCTCAATCAACATGTAACCATCCATCCCTGGCATTCCAATGTCACTAATTAACAAATCGGGTTGATTTTGTTGGATGGATTCGAGTGCATCCATCGCAGATGATAGGGCAATCACCTCTGCTCCTTCTTCTTGGAGTACGAAGGCAATAAAATTTCGCGAGTCTGGTTCATCATCGACGACAATAATTCTCAATTCAGCTAGGGATAAGGATTCAATCGGAAGGGGGGATAAAGTGGCATCGGAGTTGTTTGCTTCCAAGATGGCTGGTTTGAGCAGTGGCAAGCGAACGCTGAAAGTGGCTCCTTCTCCTTCTCCAGGACTATTGACAAATACCCTACCTCCATGCATTTCTACCAGTTGCCGAACGATCGCAAGTCCTAATCCTAATCCACCAAATTTCCGGGTTGTGGCTCCATCTTCTTGGCGGAAATGCTCGAATACATGGGGTAGGAAGTCGGGATGGATACCTTTTCCGGTGTCGGAGATTTGAATTTGAGCATAGTGATTAATTTGTGTTAAGCGAACTTCTACTCGCCCACCAACTGGTGTGAATTTAACTGCATTTGAGAGTAGATTCCACAGTATTTGCTGTAGGCGACCTGTATCTCCTAATACTTGCCCAATACTGAGGGCAAAGACTGTATGAATTTGGATATTTTTGGCTTCTGCTGCTAATCTTACTGTGTCCAGGGCTGCCCCAATTATTGTTGTCAAGGTGACAGGAATTACACTTAAACTCAGCTTGCCTTGGAGAATCCGGGACACATCAAGTAAGTCTTCGATTAATTGGGATTGGAGTTTGGCGTTACGCTCGATTGTTGCTAAGGCTTCGGTGGTTTTGTTGGAATCGAGTTTGCCTGTTCGTAGTAGTTTTGACCAGCCTAAAATTGGATTTAGGGGCGATCGCAATTCGTGGGATAAGACTGCTAAAAATTCGTCTTTGATGCGGTTGGCTTTTTCTGCGGCTTCTCTGGCAGCTTTTTCTTGTTGTAAAATAAGTTCGCGATCGCGTTCAACTTGAACGCGATCGCTGATGTCGTTGGATATGCCAATCAAACCAATCACTTCTCCTGTTTGATTGCGGTAGGG
This sequence comes from Brunnivagina elsteri CCALA 953, assembly GCF_002289455.1. GTDB lineage: Bacteria > Cyanobacteriota > Cyanobacteriia > Cyanobacteriales > Nostocaceae > Brunnivagina > Brunnivagina elsteri. The sequence goes on along the minus strand of NZ_NTFS01000421.1, from coordinate 3,190 downwards.
AGCTTTTGTTGCCAAAAATGTGCGAATACCATCGGGAGATTCTTCCACCACTTCTGTTTGTCCCGATTCCATAATCCGTCGATCGTTTTCCGAAACTATGGCTCCCAGTTCAGGGGATGGATATAAATCGCGATCGCGACAACCAATCACCTCTGAAGCAGGTTTTCCCAATACTTCTAAGGTGGCTGGATTAGCATAAATAATCCGTCCTTGTCGGTCCTTGACAAAAATGGGTATTGGTGAATACTCGTTGATGACATCTAAAATGGCGTTTTTTTGCCGCAGTTCTTCTTCTATTAGTTTGCGATCGTCGATATCAGTGGAAGTGCCACACCATTGTACTACCTGCCCTTGCCCATCTCGAATTGGCACAGCGCGGGCTAAAAACCAATGGTAACTGCCATCAACACTTTGCCTTAAACGCATTTCGGCTTGGTAAATTGTTCCCGATGTCAGCGCTGCTTGCCATTGTTGATTGTTCAATTCCACGTCGTCGGGATGTATATGGTGAGTCGCTAAGGTACGATCGCGGGTTTGTTCGAGGGTTAATCCAGTGTAGTTCAGCCACTGGTCGCTAACATAATTTAACTCCCCTGATGCATCCGTTGTCCAGATAATTTGTGGTATGGAATTTGTCAATTGCCAAAAACGGTTTTCACTGTTTTTGAGTGCCTCTTCGGCTTGTTTACGTAACCTTAGTTCGTTATATACATCACTAATATCTCGCGAAATGCCGATGACACCGATAATATTATTCTCACTATCTCGCCACGGATATTTTAGCGACAGAAGCGATCGCATTACCCCTTGTTTGGGAATTTCTTCTTCAAAAGTAATGGATTCACCAGTTGTCATGACTTGGCGATCGGTTTGCTGAATTTGTTGTGCTTTCTCAGGGGGGAAAAATACCATATCATCCCGATCGAGCATGGACTCAACGGTAGTTCCTAACCAATCAGCCGCCGTTGAATTGGCAATTACATAACGCCCTTGTAAATCTTTGACATAAATTATATCCGAAGTTCCATCAATCACCGATCGCAATATGCTATTAGTCTCTATCAAAACTATTTCGGCTTGTTTGCGTTCTGTAATTTCATCTAACAACATCACTTGTGACGAAGATGAGCGATCGCTATCTTTGTCGGGAGATAACAACTGTGATGGGGCAATTTGAGTAAAGGTTGTCACAACTGCATAAGGAACTGATGCATTTGCCTGAAATAGTGGTTGAGAACTGAGAGTCAGCCAAATCAATTCTCCGTTAGGCTGTTCAAACCCCATAACCACATTTGAGCAAGGTTGCCCCGACTGCAAAGTCACCATCCCTGGATGGGTTTCAACTGGAAAGGGAGAGCCATCTGCATGTATGGTTTGCCAAGGACAATTGAGGAAGTTCCATTCCTGCATCTGCTTCCATGTCAATCCCAATAACTCCTCAGCACGAGGATTACAAGCTTGAATACTGCCATCCGCAAATTGCAGAATCATCCCTACATCTGTTGACATTTCAGGTAAACTACGCAACGAACTTTGCTGAGAAGTCATTACAGTAGAGGGGTTGTTTTGCGGTTGAGATTCAGCCTTGCTTTGATTCTGCATTAGTTTCCAGCCGCGATCGCATTTAATTGATGGTACCCAATAAGAAAATCATAAAACAAAGTTCCTATTTAAGCAGCGTCTGGAATAAAACCTTGCGATCGCCAAAAAAATGTAGAGAGATGGGATACATCGCGCCTCTCCATGATACATCAGGGCTGTTTCGTTCCCTTTTAAACATGATTTGTCAAGATAGTTAGCGATAAATGTCTAAGTAAGGGTGACGATTAAATGAACTTTTAAGCACTCATGTAGCCGTAATCTTGTTCGTTTTCTCGACACACTAGTAACAAAATATACTGCAACCAGGTAAAATCTGGACTTCTGTCATACTGAGGAACGTACGTTCCACGTTCCCGAAGGGTAGTATCTTCAAGATTTTCACGCTTGTTAAAAGTAAAGTTCTAACCCGTTTTTAGTATAACCAGCTTTAAATTGCTATAACCCTTGATTTTTAAAGTGTTTTAGGGGATGAATCAGCCCTGCCATGATACATCCCGTCTCTCCATATATATTGCGATATGTATTGCGATATGTATTGCGATCGCGTTTACATTATTAATTTTGTGGTTCGCAATCCGGTACACCTTCCTTAAACACCCGACTTGCTAAAATATCCTGGGCTTCAATTGTAATTAAATCCTGCTTGGTAACTTTGCGATCGCGCATCATCAATAATCGATTTGCTTGACGTAATCTTGCCCGATCGATGGCATTTCGCACACTTCGAGCATTGGCAAAATGGGGCATAATTCTACGTCTAATGAGATACTCTGCAAAAGCTTTCTCAGCATCAGGACTAAAGCTATAATTCTGCTCCTTGACTATAGATTTCGCAATTATCATCAAATCGTTTACTGAGTAATCATTAAACTCAATATGCAATCCAATTCGCGAATTCATGCCGGGATTACTATGGAAAAAATGCTCCATTTGCTCTTTGTAACCTGCGAGAATCACTACTAAATTATCCCTTTGGTTTTCCATCACCTGCATTAAAATTTCGATCGCTTCCAAGCCAAAATCACCGGGATGGTCAGGACGAAATAAAGTATAAGCTTCATCAATTAGCAATACCCCACCCATTGCATTATTCAACACCTCCCGCGTTTTCGGTGCAGTTTGTCCAATACCCTGACCAACCAAGTCATCACGGGTAACAAGTATCACATTTTCCCGACGGATATATCCCAAACGATGCAAAATTTCTGCCATCCGCATCGCAACTGTGGTTTTACCCATACCAGGATTACCGAGGAAAGTCATGTGTAACGTCACAGCTCCAGCAGTTAAGCCCAAACTTTTCCGCACGCGATCTACTAACAACAAAGCAGCCATTTCCTTGATTTTATTCTTGACTGACTGCAACCCGACTAATTCTTGGTCAAGCTGATCTAAGATATTTTGCACCTTGGATTCGCTAAATGCAGCTTCTAAATCAATTGTAGTGTCGTCGCTGACAGCAGAAATTACATCTTTGTCTAGAAGTTGTTCGCTCATAACTTTCACCCGTAGTTAATGCTTTTGATGATAGCTGCTATTCACAAAATATAAAAGAATTTAATTCTAATGGCAACGATATATTTTATTT
>NZ_NTFS01000420.1 GCF_002289455.1 Brunnivagina elsteri CCALA 953 | reverse complement strand
GTTAAATTATGTTCCCTCCTCGCGAGCGGGGAGGGTTAGGGTGGGGTTCTTTTATATTGGTAGGAATTTTAAGACTTGTTGCCCCTACATGTATGCTATTCCCTGGTTACACTAGATTAAGAAAACGAATTAGAAAGTAAAACGAAAGCAAGCTTGTTACAATAGCAAGCTTAAAAGCTATAGCTCTGCGAATGGCAGTTGACCAAAGGTAAATTAATATGGAAAAATTCGAGCAAAATATCAAACAAAATAAATTATTGATGAAATCTCAAGCAAAGAAGCGGATTGCATTAACAGGTATGCTGGCTGCTAGTTTAATCATGTTACCAGGAATGCTTGGTGGAAATGTTGCGATCGCACAGCAAAAAGCTGACTCGGAATTGAGCTATGGTGAATTAATTAAGAAGGCACGGAACGGAGAAATCCAAAAAGTTGAAATCGATGAAACTGAGCAAACGGCTAAAGTTACTCTTAAAAATCAAAAGCCGGAAGTAAAAGCGCAACAGGTACGACTTTTAAATCAAAATAGTGAGTTAATTCGCGAACTTAGACAAAATAAAGTCGAACTTAATCAAGTTTCTTCGGAAAATAGCCGTGCGGCAGTCGGGTTATTAATTAATTTAATGTGGATTGTGCCCCTAGTGGCATTAATGTTATTGTTTTTACGCCGTTCCTCAAATGCTTCTAGCCAAGCAATGAACTTTGGTAAAACCCGTGCCCGTTTCCAAATGGAAGCAAAAACAGGGATAACATTCGATGATGTGGCAGGTATTGAAGAAGCTAAAGAAGAACTGCAAGAGGTGGTGACATTCCTCAAACTGCCCGAAAAATTTACAGCGATAGGGGCACGTATTCCTAAAGGTGTGCTATTAGTTGGTCCTCCCGGTACTGGTAAAACTTTATTGGCAAAAGCGATCGCAGGGGAAGCTGCTGTTCCTTTTTTCAGTATTTCCGGTTCGGAGTTTGTAGAAATGTTTGTTGGTGTGGGTGCTTCCCGTGTTCGCGATTTATTTAAAAAAGCTAAAGATAATGCTCCTTGTTTAATATTTATCGATGAAATTGACGCGGTAGGTAGACAACGGGGTGCAGGTATTGGTGGTGGCAACGATGAGCGCGAACAAACCCTGAACCAGTTACTGACGGAAATGGATGGTTTTGAGGGTAACAACGGTATCATCATTATTGCAGCTACAAACCGTCCTGATGTCTTGGATGCGGCGTTATTACGTCCCGGACGCTTTGACCGTCAAATCATCGTTGATGCACCCGATCGCAAAGGTCGTTTGGCGATTCTTCAAGTTCATTCCCAGAACAAAAAAATTGACCCTTCTGTTTCTTTGGAAGTTATAGCCCGTAGAACTCCTGGCTTTACAGGTGCAGATTTAGCCAACCTCCTTAACGAAGCGGCAATTTTAACAGCACGTCGTCGCAAAGAAGCAATTACCCCTCTGGAAGTTGACGATGCCATCGACCGTTTGACGATTGGGTTAACGCTAAATCCGTTGATGGATAGTAAGAAAAAGCGCTTGATTGCCTATCACGAAATCGGACATGCACTACTCGCGACATTGTTACCCCATTCCGACCCTTTGAACAAAGTGACGATTATTCCCCGTTCTGGTGGGATTGGTGGCTTCTCCCAACAAATTTTGAATGAGGAAGTTATTGATAGTGGACTTTATACCCGTGCTTGGATGAAGGACAACATCACCATGACTTTAGGTGGTAAAGCTTCTGAAGTTGAGGTATTTGGTGAAGCTGAAGTGACAGGTGGGGCAAGTGGTGATTTGAAGATGGTGACAAATATTGCCAGGAAAATGGCGACAATGTACGGGATGACCGATTTGGGTCTGATAGCATTGGAAAGTCAGAATCAGGATGTTTTCTTAGGTCGCGACTGGGGAAACCGCAACGAATACTCAGAGGAAATGGCGATTAAAATCGACCATAAAGTCAGGGAAATTGCTAACGAATGTTACCAAATCGCTCGAAAAACTATCCGTGAAAATCGTGATTTAGTTGACCGTTTGGTTGATTTATTGATTGAACAGGAAACTATTGAAGGTGAACAGTTTCGGCAAATTGTGGCTGAATATACCCAACTTCCAGAGAAGGAGTTGGCAAAGTCGAGTTAGTTTAAGTCTCGATTAATTTGATGGTGCGATCGCATTTTCTGTACTGCGGACAAAGTACACAATTTTGAGATCGATATTCCCGTAGGGGCAAACGGTTGTTTGCCCTTATTTATATTCCATTTATTTTGCCCTTATTTATATTCCATTCAAACGAAAAGGGTATTTTCCTTATAGATACTATCATTAGTGAGGGCGGGGAGACCCCGCCCCTACAAGAATTTGGGAATATTTTTTTTGGTTTTCCCGAAGCGTCTCTATTTTTAATATCCGGAATCGCGAATAAATTTAGATTCGTCGATTTTGATTTGGGTTTGCTGACGCTTGATTTGCGATGATGATTGTCTTGCTGCGGGTTGAATAGCGAACATTGCCCTTAATACCTGGGCAGGGTCTACATAATTACCGTTATATTTTAAACCCCAGTGTAAGTGAGGACCCGTAGTCCGTCCACTCATGCCCACACGTCCAATCCTCACACCTGCGGGGATTGTTTGACCTTCAACAAGTTGAATACCACCCGCGCGATCGCTCATGTGGCGAGTGCTATTAAATACTTCTACCTTCCCTTCCATATGACAATAAGTATGCTGCCATTGTCCCGATTGAATTGTCACCTGCGTTCCACAAGCTCCACCATCAGTAACTTTTGTCACAACCCCTGTCCACCAATTACGGATGTAACTGCCTCTTGGAGCTGCCATATCTAAACCACTGTGAAATTCATAACCGCTACCACCTGTTGCGTTCGTACGATAGCCAAAACCTGATGTGTATGCTTGAAAGTTTTCGACAGGAAATGAAGCCGATTGCCAGCCAATACTTGTAGCAACTTGCTGGGTTTTCGATTGTGGCGATTTTGCCACTGCTGGCTGAAACAGAAAACTAATTAGTATTGTCAGACCTAATCCTACTATAAATAAGTTGGCTACTTTTTGCGCTAGTTGTCGCCGCTTACTCATCCTTTGATTCCTTAAAGCAATAGGTTTTGTCTGACTTTTATCTGTATTAATACTAATGCCGATTATAACAGAGTATTAATTTTGTCCATGTATCAATTATATAGAAGCATTTGATACAAGACCAACAGTACTTATAAGCAAAATAACAAGTATTAAATATATCAATAATACTTTTGCTGTTGCTTGCTATTATGAATAGACGAAAATCAAGGCTTGATGTTTCAAGTTCGTTACAATAAGTGTAAATTTAGCTTTAAAATTGATGAAGCTATTTAACTAGAATTTGTTAGATTCCTTTCATTCTTCTTTGCCATGCTGACGGAAATATTGCCTTTTAGCTTTGAAATAAATAAAATTGCGATCGCAGGAGCAACACTTTGGTCTTTGGCTTTGTATCTGGGTTTTTCTGGGGTTAATGAAAAAGTTACGGACTTAATTAATAGTTGGTTTAATTTTGCTGAAGGTTTTATGTACATCAGTAAGGAAGAATTTGAAAAGTCTCGGAAAGCGAGAGAGTCGCAAAATGCTTTTTATGCTTCTGTTTTTAGCATCGTACCCTTTCTAGTCGTAGGTACATTGGTAAATTGGCTACTCGACTTGGGTTTAGGTGGTAGCTGGGGAATTAGTACGGGAATTTTGGCTTGTATGGGTTGTGGTGTGTATGAATTGGGTAGAAGAACGGCAGAATCTGAGGAAGAATAAATAATTAAGATACAAGGTTGGGTATCAGCGAGTGCGTATTCTTTGAACCATCAAATCTCAAGAAATCGGGTTTCTCTCCCACGAAAAACTATTCGCAGTATAACAATCCCAGAAACCTGATTTCTCCCCTAACGCAAAAACCCAAAATACCTGGGTTTATTAAGTCATTGAGAAAGAGATAAACCAGTTTATTTCTTTTAGTTTAGTAATTCTTTGTAGGTTGGGTGTCAGCGAGCGCGTGGCTTTTATCTGTACCATTATTTTTGTATTCCTAACTGAAAATTAAAGACGTTCCGGTGGAACGTCTCTACGATATCATGATGCATTTATATTTTATATTCCCAATTTTAAAATCTCTTCCTGGACAATATTTGCTAATTTTGTCGCTGCACCAGTTTCACCGCGAACTTTACGCAATTTATTGCGAATTTGTGCCAATTTTTCAGGATTGTCTAAGTAATCTAAAACTAAATTTGCGACTTCTTGGGGTTGAAGTTTGCCTACTAATTCGGGTACAATTTCCGACTGTGCCCAAATATTCGGCCATGCTAATAAACCTTTTTTACGTAAAAACCACCAATTAATCAATTTTGCAAAGCCTGAACCGACACCTGGTAAGTTTGCCAAAATACCGAGATAACCGTCCCACGATCGCATTGCATCAAGTTGCTGAGTTGGTAATAGAACAACCATAGGAACACCAAGGGAACCAAGTTCTGCGGTATTCGCACCAACGGTAGTTAAGCAGATACTGCATTGGGATAGTAAATCATGTGCTGGGTGTTTTTGGTATAGTTCAACACGTAACCCCTTGACAGTTTGCAAGATTTGGGTGTTATTTTCGGTGACTAATGAACCACCTTGAAAATCAAAGTAATTAGCGACAGGATTGGTTTTGGGGTTAGCGAAACTCTCCAAAGTTTGTAAGTCTAGAGTTGGAGCAACGGGGATAACAAATTTAGTTTGGGGATATTTTAGAGAAATGTATTCTGCGATCGCAATTGTTAATGGCACTCCTTGGGCTAATTTTGAGGCTTTTGAACCTGGTAAAATCCCAATTATATGAGTTCCTCCTCCATTCCCGACTTCATACTCTCTATTCCCCAAACTAGCTTCTGTCATCAAATCTCCCACAACAGTAAATTTATCTGCATATTTTGGGGAAACTTTAGCAGCAACTTCGCTTTTCATGACACCAAATCTATCGATTAAGTTATGCCAACGTGCATCCCATTCGGCATAAACTACGGTTTTATATCCTAGTCTTTTACCAATTACTACGGGAAAAAATTGGTCTCCACCTAAAAAGACGATTACACCATGTTTTCTCCAATCCCAATTTTCCGCAGTTTTTCCCCAAAGTAAAAACGAAAAGAAGTTTTCGGCACTTTGAACTCGATTTACTTCTGGGTAAGAAAGGGCAATATTTGCTTCTTTTCCGCTAGCATTTGGACAAGGTGATAACACAACTGAAATACGAATTTTTTCGCTGTTATTACCTAATATTTCCCGCAGTGCTTTGACTACTGGACGTACCCAGGTTGTCACTTCTCCTGGACCATTTGAGAGAATAAGAATATCTACTGGAGTCATATAATTTTAGATTCTAGATTAATAAATTGAGTATTAAAAATTAAGTATATAGTGATTATCGCTTGAGTTAAATACAGTTTACAATCGATTATACTGTAAGGGCAAATAGTTGTTTGCCCTAATTTG
>NZ_NTFS01000042.1 GCF_002289455.1 Brunnivagina elsteri CCALA 953 | reverse complement strand
ACCAAAATTCATCTTTGCTTTCTCCGACTCTTACTACGCAGATTAGCCTCCTCTTGAGATATCAAATGGGTTCTATAAGCATTTTTAGCACAACAAGTAATGAAGAACCTTAAATTTCCTGATATTCAATTGGAAAATCACAACTTTTCTATTTGATGCTCAAGGTAAATTAATTTACGAACATTGCGTTCGCGTAGCGACTCCTATGGAGTATTGCGGTATTCTTGGTTTTGCTGAAAATATGAGCAATCCCTTATCTTTTTGTCTAACATCGCTTTGAGAGAGTTGAGTTATACATCCGAGTAAGGTGCTAAGGCGAAATTTTTGTTACTATCAGCAAGAAAAACCTGATCGCACAAGTTAAGCAACTCAACCTCGGTTTGTGTCTTTCGCATCAATCGCAGGAACTGACCATCAGTATCAACCAACAACGCAATGTAATTGAGGAACATTTTTAGGTATCCGACACGGGAACGCACCGGGATATCTGCCGAATTTGGGGTTTGTAACAAACGGTCGATATAGGTGCGTACCTCCACTAAAGGAACGGGTTCAATTGCTTCTCCTCGCAAAACCTGCCGAATTTGATTATAAATCCAAGGATTTGCGATTGCCCAACGTCCCACCATCACACCCGCCGCACCTGTTTGAGAAAGCACTTCTTGGGCATTTGTGGCAGAGTTAATATTACCATTGGCAAGCACCGGACAATCAACCCGCTTAACCGCTTCCGCAATCAAATTATACTTAACTTCTCCGTGGTACATATCTTTCACCGTGCGACCATGTAAACTCAGCAAATCAATGTTGTGGCGAGCGATAATATCTAAAATTGCGTAAAAGTTATCTGTATTTTCAAAACCGACACGCATCTTCACAGTCAAAGGGCGATCGTTCACTGTAGAACGCAGTTCTGCCAAAATACGCTCTACTTTTTCGGGTTCTCGCAATAATCCACCTCCAACATTTTTGCGATAGATTCGAGGTGCTGGACAACCCATATTCAAATCAATTCCGGCTGTATTATAGCGGCATAGTTCCCGTGCGGTTCGTACTAAGTCGGGAATACTTTCGCCAATCATTTGAGCAAAAACAGGACGACCTGTGTCGTTTTCAGTAATTGATGCCAAAATACTACGGTTAAGCCGTGAGGTATCATTGACGCGAAAATACTCGGTAAAGAAGTAGTCGGGACTACCGTAGTCAGCGATAACCTTCATGAACCAGAGGTTTGTTACGTCCTGCATTGGGGCAAGAGCCGTGAGGGGTAAATCTGGATGAATCGATTGGGGGAGCGATACCTGGGACATAAGGATTATAGCGATTAATGCAGCATCACTCTATCAAAAAGTGGTTACTGAGATTGCATCGCAACCTAGTTGTAAAACTCCATTGGGGTTCCTTAACTTGCAGGGGTAACCATTTCAGTCGAATTTGAAAGTGATAGCAAAAGACTGGTTCAAAGCTGATTGAAAAGTGCGATCGCAACAACCTTTATCCCTTGCTTGGTTGATATTTGTGTCATCAATTTCTTTTTAATTACTTGAGGTACTTCAATCTGTAACAAATTATTGAAATTGTTCGACAAACTCGAATCAATGTAACCAGAGAATTGCTTTGCGCCCATTGTAACGTCTCATCTCCAATGCGGTTTATTACTATTGACGTATTTTGATAATTTAATCTATTAGGGGAAAGGGGAAACTTTCCAACTCTCCCCAATTTAAACTTATGCAGGATTTAGTATTTCTCTTTCCGAGATATTCTCCATCCAAGTTGTAATTGCTTCAATTTCGGAAATCCCATTATTCATAGCTCCAACAACAGATTTCTGATAGGAATTGGTAGCAAAATCGAGATTTTCAAATTTATCTTGCCCCCAAGATAAACACATGAGTTTAACTAATTCATCAATTTTATTTGGCTCTAGTTGATTGGGTAACTCGACTCCCTGAAATTGCAACCACTCTACAACTAATTCAACCGGGTAATTAAGCAATATACGAATTTGCTTAACTCGCACATCTTGATTAGGTTCAGTTTGCTGTTGTGGGAAAGTAACCTCTTGTTGGGAAGCAACTAATTTAGATTGAACGTTGCTAATTATTCCAGCCCAGTCAGCATCCCTATTCCATTCACTACGAATCCGAATTTTAGTTGCAGCATCATAAAGCCGACAAAAAACCACATTTTCTTCACCAGGAGTTGCAGCAATAATTAGAGGTTTGGAGAAGTCTTTAACTTGCGATACTGCTAATAAAAATGTTTTAGCAAAATTCGTTTCGATGCCAGTTCTCACGATATATATTTCATCTGCTGCAATCACAATATCAAGCTTAAGATTACTTTGACCCCTAAATTCCTTGCTCGTTAATCGTAGATTTTGTAAATATCCAGTTAACCCTCTTTGCTGTACTGGAATCGTTTTCTCGTTGTTGATGTTGTAGTTATACCACAAGTACGATTCGCCGCTCAATTCCCCATTTTTGACATATAAATAAATCGGTTCAGGGGGATTACAAAGCCCTAATTTGATTTCAGTAACCATTAAAATTCCTCCAAGTTATCTTTAATAGATGTGTCTACAGATTGTTTTTGAGAGTTGACTTTATTTGTCTGATATCCCGAAGCTTTTAGCACAGGAATTGCCGCATTTTTTACAGATGCTTTTGCTTGGTGATAAAGATATTGGACTACTCCATCAGCAGCAAAACAATTCGCAATTCGCAATTCGTAATTCGCAATTAACTATGAACTCCAAATTACGAATTGTACTTTGTCCAGATTTATATGTGAGGCTTCGCTTCAACTGCGAACTGCGAATCACGAATTGCGAATTGTTTTTATCTGGCGATGCTAACAGTATCCATAACAACCAAACAGCACTAAATGCCGAATCACATGGTATTTTGTGGTGTTGCTGAGATGATGATGCTCTTGTTACCCACCAATTACCGTTTACACAACCAACTTCCCCAAGCTTTGCGTCGTTGTAGTAAATACCGTCATCTAAGATATCAAACTCAAATTTCTCGCATTCAGCAGCAATAAGAGTCATTATTTCGTTGCCAGTACTCACTGTTTCTACTTCTTGTTGCTGTGTGGGCAATGTTTCTTGCTTGTAGTGCCATGTAATATAGTTGTAAGACTTTGCCCAGGTATGCGATCGATGAATTTCTACGCCGTTTACCATCACCACCCAACGTTGGGTTACAAAATCATCGGTATCATGGCTAATGCTGGCTATTAGCTTGTCTCCAGCATAGATTTCATGGTCAAAAAAAGATATTTCTATTGCTCTGATAGTATTTTCAGGTGTCGCAAAATCTTTAGCGGCAGAGTACTTATCGCATTTTTGCGCTTGCTGTATCGAACCTAGATGCGTCATAATTAAATTCCTGACTCTACAAGGGGTTAGGTTTTTACAAATGGTGTCGTGTCTGCCTAGTAAACTGGCACGATGCCTTTTGTTTTTTATATTTTATCAACTCCTAGTAGACAAGTCAACTATCAGGCGACATTTTTTTGCAAAATAGCTAAAAGTTCGGATGGGTCAATGTATACAGCTGGAAAAAGGTTCTTAAAGTCTGTGTTTAAGGCATTGCAGATAGCCAAAATTAAATCTGTTGAAACAGCTTCTGCTTTTCCAGCTTCTAGTTTATGAATGTATTGGTATGTACAAGTAACTCCATTATTGTTAACTTTATCGGCAAGTGTACGCATAGGGATTTGACCACGCAATGATTGTAGGCGTTTTCCATGTTCGGGAGTCCATTTCAATCGGTCCACAGAGTCAAGAGAAATCATAAGTTTTGTTTTGTCATTTTCACTCACATTGTAATCTCCTAGTTGACGAAAGATGCTTTGGTGACTACTATGAGTTTAAGGTTTCATCTTTCTTCTGGGGTAGATATGACTCAGATTTTGCAAGCAGCAATAACTGGAACGTGTAATGCTCACGCGGGATTACATCAAGCTATCGAACACTTAAAGTATGGTTCGGTAAATGAAGCAAAACAACTGCTGGCACGGCAAATAACTGTTTTAGCAAATGTTTTGATGATTTTGTAGCCAATATAAATAGGTCAATCGTTGCTTTTTGCGGCACACTAACCTGTGTCGCTTCCTTGCTGCGATCGAAAACTAAAACGCGGCATCTCTACATTTGCCGCCAAATTTTCATGCATCCATACCGTGACAATACTGCTCGGTTAAGCCTTTTTTGGGCATTAGAAACAACGAAATTTCAAGGGTTACAGCCTAATTTATTTCCTTAACCGAGCAGTATTGCATCCCATGACCATTAGTGGCTAAAAACATGGAGTTCCCTATGACCATGAATGCAATCGATATCGATATCTCATACACAGAACCCCAACACTGGGAAGAGTGGTTATCAAGCGGGGTTGATAAAGAAATCATAAATCTTAACGTTAAATCCCTCGAAGGCAGAACGCCTTATGACTATTTAATTTACAGCCCCAAAATATCACGTCGTAACGATGGACGCTTACGTGATGGGGATTTAATGAAATACCGTCACATTGAACACGGTGGCTGGTGGTGTAACGGAATTGACCCTCTCGATGACTACAATCCTATGATGTGGGGATGCTTTAAACCTGATAAACCGAGACGCGATACTCGCAAGGAGTTGCTCCGCGAACGCAATAAAATCCACAAGCACATCAAGTATGAGCATCCCTACAAGGAGCCAACACGAGCATTCTTCCTCCAAGTGCCACTAAAAACTTGGAGACTCGTTTCAAGGTATTGCGGAATAGACATACCATATGAAGATTTAGAAAATCCACAGGGTTTTTGGCATTGGGTTTGGCGAAGAAATGTGCCTGTGGTGATTGTTGAAGGTGTGAAGAAAGCGGCTTGTTTGCTGACGGCTGGTTATGCAGCGATCGCAATTCCCGGTGTCAATTCTGGCTACCGCACTCCCAAAGATGAAGAGGGAAATATCACAGGGAAACCTTTTTTAATCCCAGACTTAAAGCATTTTGCTACACCTGATAGACGAGTTGATATTTGTTTCGATCATGACAAGAAACCAGAAACAGTACAGCATGTCAGAACAGCCATCAAACGCATGGGAAAACTGCTTTCTATCGAGAAATGTAAGGTTCGGGTAATTGAACTATCAGGACCAGAGAAGGGTGTTGATGATTTTGTAGTTGCCCAAGGAGAAGACGCATTCAACATGCTTTACCACAAAGCTGAAACCCTTGATATTTGGCAGGTTAAGTTATTTACGCTGTTGACATATCAGCCATCTTTTGAGTGCGATAAGCGAAGCTTAACGCCAAAGGCGTATCGCAAATTTCTTGGACAAATCCAAATCCCAGATACAGAAAAGCTTGTTGTTCTGAAATCAGCAAAAGGTACTGGTAAAACAGAGTGGTTGACTGGAGAAGTTGCGAAAGCACACGAGCAAAATCGTAGAGTGTTAATTATTACTCACCGAATTCAGTTAGGGGAAGCTTTGTGCGATCGCTTTGGAGTCAACTATGTCACAGAAGTTCGTGACTCAGGAACAGGAGACTTATTAGGTTATGGAGTTTGCATCGACTCTCTCCACCAACAAAGCCAAGCGAGGTTCAATCCTAATGATTGGTATAACGATACCGTAATCATCGATGAATGTGACCAGGTATTCTGGCACTTACTCAACTCTGGAACCGAGGTAGCAAAACGTCGGGTTGCTGTCCTCAAAAACCTCAAATTACTGATTCAGAATGTGTTGAGCAGTCCTCAAGGAAAGATTTATCTGGCAAGTGCTGATGTATCCGATTGTGATGTGGATTACGTTCTGTCTTTGGCTGGAGAGATTAAAGTTAAACCGTTTGCAATTCTTAATAATTACCGACCCCAATCTGGAAATTGTTACAACTACGAAGGCAGTAATCCCAAAGATTTAATCGCTGCATTGGATAGAGCAATTCCCGAAGGAGGACACCATTTGCTGTTCTGCCCAAAAAGTGAAATCGAAATGGGGAACGCAAGCTTTGGAAGAGCGATTTCGCAAGAAATTCCCAGATTTACGAATTTTGCGAATCGATAGCGAGTCTGTATCTGACCCGTCCCATCCTGCTTTTGGTTGTATTGTTCACCTCAACGAAATTCTCACCAAATACGATTTGGTTATTGCTTCTCCAAGTCTGGAAACTGGGGTATCAATCGACATCAAGGGGCACTTTAACGCTGTTTGGGGAATTTTCCAGGGTGTACAGTCTGCAAACTCGGTACGGCAGATGTTAGCGAGATTGAGGGAAACTGTTGACCGTCATATCTGGGTAAGAGGGTCTGGAATGGGTTGGGTTGAGGATGGTTATCGGGTGATTGATGCAGAGGATATTAAGGAGGAGGAGAGTCAGGGGGTTTTTGAGTCGGTTAAAGCTGCTTCACAGGAATTGTATGGAGAGGAATGTAAAGCGATACGCCTTTGGCGTTAAGCTTCGCTTATCGCAAACTCAGAAACCATCTCTGATTCTGAATTTAAGAAACTTCAAGATAAAAAAGCCAAAACTAAAACCGAACGGCATCAGGAACGAAAAGTATCCTTAAATGACCGTTACGGGGTTGAGGTAACACCCGAACTTGTTTGGAGGGACGATGAAGGGTGGTATCCACAACTGCGGTTGCATTATTTTCTTACCTTGGGACGGGAGCATCTTACCGAACGCGATGCCAAGAGGGCTAAATCACGGATAGAAACGGGTGAAAGTGCTATTTGGAAGCCTGATTTTAACCGTGGGCAGTTATTACCTGCTGTATTGTTGCTAGAAGAATTGAATATTCGTTACTTTCTTCAGGCAGGGATAATGTTTCGCGGTTCTGATGTGGAGTTACAGAATTTGAAGGCTTTGGCTGTGAAGCATCGATATTTTATCCGTGACTATTTGGGGGTTTCGGTTTCTGAGGGGTTGAGTGAAATAGCGATCGCTCAAACACTTCTCAGCAAGTTGGGGTTGAAGTTAACCTACGTTGGCAGGATGGGGAGTAGGGAAAAGCGCGAAAGGGTTTACCAGTTTATTGAGCCAAAAGATGAGCGGGACGTGGTTTATCAGCAATGGCAAAATCGTGTCGTTGGTGTCCACCAGTGACAAGTATAGTATTTATGAACTATTGGATTGGACAAGTAATTAAATTATCCTTAAAGGATGGTAGTCCCCATACAAGTTAAACCCAGCCCACAAAATAGGATTATCTGTTTCAGTACTACAATTTGGTAAGCGACCGTTGAGACAATCTAACTGTGTATAACGTAAGGCTTCATCCCTGGGAAACTTATCTAAGTAATCATAAAATCTAGCCATAAAGGATACTGCAACCTGATCGTCTACTTCCCAGAGGGAACCCAAAATACTTTGAGTCCCCGCTCGCGAGAGGGTTTCTGGTAAGCTGATAATCCATCGCCTGGGAAGGATAAAGTGATCAGCAGACCAACAAGAAGAAAGGGTTGCATGGCGTAGTTTTGTTAGGTCGATTTCGGAGAGTTCCCTAAGACTGAGAATTTCCTGTTCTCCTGAGTCGGAAATTAATACTAGTCCTGAGCTATCGGGTTGATTTGGCTCAAAAGTTCCATGACAAGCAATGTGGAGTAGGCTTGCTTTGGATATGGTTTCTATGATGGCAGCTTTTTGAGCATCATTGTTTACTAACTGCAAATAGTTAATTTGATGAGAGTCTAACCATTGATTGATGTGGGGGAGTTCTCTTATGACTCCAGGTAAAGGACGAAACTTTTTATTGCCCTTGGATATACCAATCACAAGTGCTTGTTTTTTTAAAGGGATGGGTTGCTTAGGTTTGACTGGCTTACTTTTAGATTCATAGGCGATCGCAAGAGCATAGTGTTCGATTAAATACTTTCCTTTGTAGATAATGGAGGCAAAGGGAAACCCATGCAAGATGTCATCGGGTACTATTGTTAATCCTCGAATATGCTTAGGTATGCAATCGAATATTTTGGGTAGTTGTAAAATATCTGCGAGGTTATCGGTAATTTCTTGACCAGTTTGTTGCTCGTCATCGTTATCACCAAGTATGTTCATATCTCGACCACCGTTAATCCTCTGGATGTTTTGATACCAGCGTTGGACGACATTACGTATTTCTAAGCGGGTGGTGGAAATGACCGCAAAATCAAATAAAAATCGACTGGTTTTGACGACTAAAACGCGATCAGGCAAAATCAGAAATGAAAGGCTGAGTCTATTTTTGGGGTGAGTTAGAATACGCGATAAAAGTGAACTTGGAGGTAGGAATTGTACTTGGATGCTTTCGTTTTTAATCGTGCGTTTGGCTAAAGCATCTTTATAGTGATCGATATGCTCAACTAAGGCATTTAGTTTTTGCATTAATTTTAAGCGTAACCAAGAGCGTAGGACAAAGTTGGTCTTGCTGATTTTTTCCTGTAAGCGCTGTAGTTGGTTTATTTGTATTGCTATATATTCTTCATCTGCTGTCCATTTATTCAACAAATAAAATACTTGGTCTTCTGGTGTTAGCGATGAGGTCATTTGTTCGAGTAATTGATTTGTTGATGTTGTTAAAGCCTCAATTTCGGGGAGTGGATAATTTAATCGCGTGCGACACCAAATTAATATCCGTTGTACTTGCCAGAGTTCTGGTTTTAAAGATATTTCCTCTAGTTGTGGACAAATTTCTTCTAAAATTTGATGGGCTTGGTTAATTTTTTTACTGTCATTACATTCTGTACCTTGGTAGTAAGATAACATTCCTGATAGTATCTGTATTTGTACTTGGATAAATTGAGAGTCAGTAGACTTGAAAACCTTTTTGATGTGTTGAAGTAAATTGCTGGCATCTTTAAATTTAAGATTACTTAAATGCCATTGAAAGGCTAAGGCACGGTCTTCAAACCAAGATAAATAATTGGAGGATTGGGTTGATAAATCTGGGGATTCCCATATTTCTTCTACTGTTTGCTTGTGGTATTTTGGTTTACGCATATCCACTACTGACATGCTTGTGGGACTTGCTGTTACCAAGGAACGACTACGGGCGCTAGCAAGCTGTAGTAATAATTCTGACCTTGCCGCTAGGGTTTTATCACCTATCTTTAGAGCATTATTTTGAGTATCTTCTAAATATTGTCGGGCTGTGCTTGTTTGGTTGAGGAGAATTAAAATATGGGCAAGATTGAGGTTAGAGCGCAAAACTGCTCGTGGCGATCGCATGATTGTGCATTTTTCTTGAACTTGCTGAAATTGTTTTAGTCCTGCACCCAAATTTCCCCACAGCAGATGGAGTTTACCCGATAGCTCCAACCAACGAATTTGATACTCTAAGTGTTGAGAGCGATCGCATGGTTCCTTGAGCAGGGATAGGTAATTATCAGCTTGTTCAAAATCCCCTTTTTCTAGATATGCTGATGCGATCGCTATTTTTAATGGTAGTAATGTTTGCTTTGCTAAATCGGGGGCTTTCTCTCCTTGAGCATGAAATAAACCCCTTTGTAGTCCTTTTAATGCCTCACCATATTGCCCTAATGCACTCAGTAAGCGCCCCATCACCAGGTATAATTCGGGAAATAATACAGCCCTGTCGTTGGAGTCTGCATTGCGCCAAATACAACGGTTTTCCCACTGTAATAATCCTGAATCAGAAAACTGTATGTCATCAATATCACCAATGCGTGGAGCCATTTCTTGTAATAATTTTTGTGCTTGGTATAAGCTTCCTCGATCTAGAAATAAGTGAATGCGTCTGAGGTTTGCATAATCAGCTGATGGTTCGCTGTTTGCTTTTTGATATAAACCAACTGCACCACAAAGTAAGTCATCTGCTACTTGAAATTCACCTAAAATACCAGCTAAATCAGCGAGGGACTGGATAACTTTTAAATCTGCATCAATTAATTGGGAATTTAAAAGTCGATAGGTAAAAATTTCGCATAAATCATCGTAAGCTGCGAATAAATTGCCTTGTTGCCATTTTGTTTGAGTTATTGTAAAAGCAGCTTCTAGTTCGTCAAAGTTGTCGTATGACAAAATACCACCCCGTTTGATGTTATTACCGATTTTTTTGTTTTAAGTATTGGATGACATAAAAACCCAGCGTTTTATCCTCGCTGGGTTTAAGCAGTTTATTTTATTGATGATTCAGTTAATACATAGACAGGTTTTTCCGACTTTTCGGGGGAACAATTAGGATTTTGATTTTTTTCTTCTTCTGCTGATTGATTTTTACATTCATCATTAGAGTCTGAGTTTTGGGATCGATTTTTTAGGGAATTTGCAATGTTATTAACTTTGAATTGGGTTGACGAATGACTAGAAGCACTTACATCACCAAAGCCACTTTGACTAATTGGTACTTCTCCAATTTTTCCGGGTTGCAATTTGTAGAGTCTACCTCCCGAACCGGAGGGAAGACTTGCTTCAATTCGTTTTATAAAATCTATATTATTAAAGCTCGGAGAATCTTGAACATAGATAAACACTTTATCAGTTTCAATTCTCGTGAAGCTACTATTCTTAATTTCATCAAAGAAACTTTGCCTTCTGGGTGTCGCACCTTTTGAAGTAACGATTTCTATATTTAATCTGCCTAGACGTTGCTCTACTACCGCTTTCCGCAACATTAATTGCGGGTCTGAAGCGTGTAGTTTTATGGATTCATTAATGAGTTTTTCGGCTTTGGGATAATTTCCATTTTTCAGTGCTGAATTAATATTTTTTATTCGGGACTGTAAGTCTAATTTACTAGATAGAACAAATGCCATTGGGTCTTCAGAAAGTTTCTGAGCTTTTTGACTAGGATTGAATCCTTCTTCTAGAAAATCTACTTCTTTTCCGAACCTTTGTGCATCTCCCGGTATTTGAGCTTCATCTACAAGTTCCACATTAATTATTCGCGAATTTTTACCTGGTTCTGCAACAGTCATCATTGATTTTGAGGGTGGTAAACCGTTTCCACCTCCACCTCCTTCGCTCAGTTTTAACCACTTGTTAGAGTTTGATTGTTTGACGTAGGCAGCGGTTGGTTGGGATGATGAATATCTGAAAGAAAAAACATCACCTTTTGAAGTGATAAAAGATCGAATATCGCCATTACGCTTGCTAAGATCGGAAGCTAACGAATAGCCTGTGTCAATATCTCGATTTTCAAAACCTGTCCTAAAGCCATTTTGGGTTCTAGTAATGTTGAGTTCGCCAAACTCAGCACTAAATCCTTTGGCATCTTCTAATCTTGTTGTCAGTTTTAGACCATTGTTTGGTGTCGCCTTGAACTTAGATATTAATTTGACCTTTTCTGAGTTTAATTCGGCATTTGGACTGCGAAATTTAGTTCCAGTCTTAGGTTGAATTATTGTCTTACTTACATTGTAGCTAGGATTTTCGACTTGGAATTTAGTACCATGATAATTTTCAAATGTTAGCTTGCCATTATGTTTTTTTATAGTTTTATAATTTATGTTAGATTTACGTAAAAATTTACTCAAGCTGGAATTTTGCGGTAAGGGATCAAAATTATTTCTTTTCGCAAGAGAAACTCCGCCATAAAGAGGTTTGTTATATTGACTATCAATTTCTTGATCTGATTCCAAGAAATGTAAAGCCTCGACTTTTTCCCCTCTGTGTTGATGGCCAGCACGAATAAATTTGATTGCATTCCATTTTCTAAATTTTAAACGTTCACCTTGACTTCTATACCATTTTTCAAAATTATGATTATCTTTGAAATTGACTTTTTGTAAAAAGTTGAATGAATTTTCAGATTGGTAGCCGTTCAGCCATTGAATTACTTGATTCCACTTGAGAATTTGGTTTAGTTTTTCGTATTGAGGTTCATGGCGAGCAATTTCTCCATAATGCTTATTCCACCAATTTACAAAAGTAGCAGTATCTGGGCGTGGATTAGCTTCTTTTTTATTAACTTGATAGCGATTAGAAGACCGAGCTTGTATCTGTGTAATATTTCGAGAGAAAATAATTTCTTTATTTTCATTAGCTCTTGAATATTCATCATCATTTGCTTCCAGCCAAAGTCTTCTAGAACCTAATTTTTTTAATTCTGAGTCATAAATGGATGAAAGAGGAATCTGAGTTTCAGATTTAAAACCTTCGATTCCAGTTTCAATAGTTGCTTTTTGGAAATTTAATTGCCATATTTTCATTAATAAATCAGTGTAGAAAAGAAGCATTCCAACTTCCGTTCCTCTCAAACCTCCATCATAACGGGCAAACTGAAATCCATTTGACTGTTGAGTATTTAATAATTGATAAATTTCTTGCTCAATGTCGTTAATAATACTAAATTTTTTCTCATTTATCTTGCCTGGTTTGTCTTTATCTAATTTTATCTGAATATTTACTAATTCCTTTTCATACATTGGTTTTTGTTCATTAATCAATGAATTTATTTGTTCATTCGTATAGCCTGCTTGTTGATAAGCTTCTTTATCTTTTTCGATTTGTTGTTCAAATTGTTGTTTTATTTTTTCTTGATTTTCTTTATCTAACTGTGCTTCATAAAGCTTTAATTGTTTATTAATATTCTCGGCTATTTTTCCTTGCTCAAAAGCTTTATTTTTTTCTTTTGAATCGGAAAAATCATCAATTTTCTCAATTAGCTCTAAATATTTATCTGGATTTTTACTTAATATACCTTGCTTTGCTTCTTTAATTAGTTCGTCACTAATGATACGCTGACTATCTACTGTCAGATATTCTAAAAGTGGCTTTACCTGTTCTAAAGCTTTTGCTAGACTAGGGTAATCATATTCCCAATCTAAAGAAAAAGCACTACCTAATAAACCTAATTGACTTCCTTCTTCTATCTTTTTGTTATCAAATTCTTTTTGTTCTTTTTCAGAACGTGAAATCGATTGATACTCTTTGTTATAAAGCTGTTGAAATTCCAATATTTTTTGTTCTGATTTAAATAAAGTAGCAATATCTTCAACTTTAAGACCTTGGAATTGAGGACTATTTTTATCTTTGAAAACTTTGCGTCCTCCTAAAGCTAAACCATAACTGTTAGCTACAGCAAAAGTAATATCATTAGTTTGATTTAAAAATGATTGTAATTCGTTAATTTTCTGAGCATCATCACCATATTGGTTAATAATAGTTTCATAATAACCATAGGTAGGACTAAATATTTCCTCAGCATTGATATCTTTGCGTCTAGTAATAATAGCAGAGTGTTGTTTTGGAAAAATTTCATATTCAAATATTTCAATAAATTTGGGCTTTTCACCGTTATCTTTACGATAATTATCTGCAATAGTAGCAAGATGATTTTTGCGTTCTTCAGGAGAATCTATTTTTGGCAAAAGTGCAACTATTCTGGCATTATCTAGGCTCTGATAACGTATTGAACCATATTTAAAATTACTAACATTGCTGATGAACTCATGGCGCATTGTAGTCAGATTATCTAGCATAACAACATTTATCTTTTCATTCAAAATCCCTTTAGCAGAAAGAACAGTTAATAACAACCAGTCACGTAATTGTTCTTCCTGTTGTCTCGATAATTTTTGTTCTGTACCTTGCTTTTCACCATTCGTTAACTGTTGAGGTTCTGCCAATTTTTGAAAACTTTCATTTAACTCAAAAGTTACTTCTTGAGGCTGATTGAGAGGAAAATTTTTCTCAGTTATGCTTTCTACTGGTCTAGTAATAGATGGAACACTAGTCTGAGCATATGCAACACCTAAAATAACGGGTGATACTGCGATACCAATAATGCCTAATACGTCAATAATTTTTCTCATGATTTACTCCTGACTTGTTTATATTTTCGTTAATTGTTTGTAGAATTACAGATATTTTCTGTATTCAATGATTACTGATCTTCTTGATTATCAGGAAAATCCTTCTGTACTTGTTTGTGAAGTTGCAGATATTCTTCCTGTTCCGGTGTCAGTTTTTCTCCAGACGATTGTTGAGGAAACCAACGTAATAAAGACTCGGTAAAAATTTCCTTAATCTCTGTAGCTCGTTCATCTTTATTAAAAATAGAACCATTTTGAAAGAAACTTTTAGATGCTTTGAGTACCGCTTCATCATTCTGTACTTGACTTGCTGTTAAAATTTGTTGAAAAGCTGTCTTTCTAACTGCAAATGTTGTTTTTTCTCGCATCATAACGAAGCCAGAAGCAAGAATTAAAATACCTGCTAATACTGCCTGAATTTTAATTCGTTTATCTTGGGAACTTAAAACCCAAGGAATAAAAGGTTCCATACTAATTTTCCCTTTTGTTGATACAGGTATAAGTACCTGAGTTGCTTGCACATTGTCTGTAGAGGTAGCCACAAAAATATTATGTTCCCTCTCTTCCCCAAATAAGATGTGTTTTAAATAATCACAAATTAATGCAGAATCTAAATCTGCTAAATCTGGCTTCATCTCAACCAGTTTTTTCCAAGCTGGTTTTATTCCTTCTTTTGCTTGAGGCGGTTCTTGCAGTAACGTATGAACAGCTTCCTGTAATTTAAGTGCCGTATTTATTAACTTACTAGCAGATTCAGTTGGTTTTTCCCCACTCTTATCCTTAGCAGATTCCAGCCATCCATCACTAGGTTCTGGTAATCCAATTTGATACCAAAGATGAACTGCTTTTGCTATTGGAAATGCATTCTTGACTTTTTTTGCTTCTTCTGAATCAATATATGCTTTGATTCGGATAAAACCCTGTTGAGCTTCTTCTAAAAGTTTTTGATTTTCAACAACAGGCTGTTGCGTTTCCTGATTACTCTCATTATTCTGATTATTCTGATTATTCTGATTATTCTGATTACTTCCTGTAATTAATGACCATAGAAACGAACCAATAAAGAAGTAAAGAAGACCAAGAAATAAAAGAAGAATAATATTAAAGATTGCCCATATCCAATTTATATATAATTGGGACTTACCTCCATTCTGAGATTGAAGATAATTCATTTTCTGCTGAAAAGGCTTCATGTGACTTATTAATTCATTATGAGTTGCAACAGCATTCTCATAGTCAGGGTTGTAAGTGATAGCTTTTTCACCACACACCATTGCTTCAGCGAAAAGTTCACTTTTTGCTAAACTAACTGCACATAAATGGTACAGAGAACTTAATATTTCAAAAATTTTTAAACTGTAAGGATATCTTTTTAGATATTTATTTAATTTTTGAATACCTTTATTTGCATTTTTCGTATAATATGGTTCTGTATTTTCCTCCATTAATTTTTCTAAATATACTAAGTAGTGCATTTCTGCCAGTTCTCCCTGATAATTGATATTATGAGGTAAATATTTTAAGCGTTGCTGACAGTATTTAAGTGCTAATTGCCATTTTTTTGCTTCTTGACAGGCATTAATTCGCGTCTGCCAAGCTTCTCCCAGCAGATTTTTGATTTCTTCTCCATCAACAACAGACAACTCCAATAGCTGCTGGATGTAGTCAATGTGAACAAAAGCACGCTCCTTCCAAGATGGCTTTGTTACATTCTGTATCAAACCATTATAAAAAGCACAGTGAGTATCAATAAATAACTCATGCAGTAAAAGCTGACGCAGCTTTACCGGGTTATTCATTATTATTGCATCAGAATGACCAGCTACAGTTAACGCTAAATCTTGCCAGACTTCTCTTTCTGCAACTAACTTCTTCAACTCTACTTGAACTTCACGCCAGAAAAAATCAGCCCGTTGCCACTTTGATTCTAATTCAGATGCGATCGCTTGTTGATGCTGACGCAACAAATGCCCAAAACGACCTAAAACATCAAGACGGGAACCAGAATATTTTTGCTCAATCAAACTCAGAAGCTTATAAGCTGCTTGCTGTTCGGTATTTAAACCTGCGCGATCGCAACTCAAACTGTAGAGGTTTGCAGAGATGGAAGGGAATACTCGTTCTTGAGGACTACATAAAAGTGCAACCATGACAACTCCTAATGGATATTCTATGACTTGTATTGGGAAATCAAATAGTATTTAGTAAATGTTTTAGCGATTAAATATTGAGATAAATCAATTGAGGATTACGAAAGGTTCATTTGTTTTCTATCCAAAGAGATATTGTTTTACAAAAATATTATGTTATGCAAAATATTTATCCACACGTAGAATATATAATCTTTATAAAAGCTTCATGAATAAATATTAAATTTACATTTTTTGTTTGTCCTACTGCTAATTGATTTATCAGAGTATGGTAATGAAATGCCTTTTGTCTATCTTCCTTTCCTCTCTGGTTTATTACCCAACTGACAGTTCCCAATAGCATTAAAATAAAAAGAAGAGAAACAGCCACCATCAATTGTGAATAATTAAATATCCTGGAATCTGTGGATATATCATTTGTTGGCAGTGATTTTGAACTTTGATTCAAGATTTGATAATCAGGTAACTGTAAATTAATATTTCTAGGTATTGTAGTTACAATCAAAATCTCATTAGTTACCCAATCATCTAAGATTGTTGATTGTTCCGTTTCATCTGGACAAGGTGCGATCGCACGCATTTGCATTTGTTGAATAAGACAATTACCTTCTCCAATATTATTAGAGCGAGAAGAACGTCTATTGAAGTTTTCAATATTATCTTGTGCTAGTAAATTAGCGTCGAATTCACTCGTACTCACTATCAATTTTAGAATATCTTTATATTCTCTAACTCCACGTCGTTGAAAGTTAATTGGTATAGATATAGGAATATATTTCCCTTCTAAAACCCATGTCTCTTCTCCTGGTTCTAGCCAAATTCCAGTACAACCCCCAGCAAAAGGAATTGCTGTTATGGCAAAAAGCTCAGTTAAATTTAGTAAGACACAGTAAAGTGTTATATCACTTGTATTAATTAATTTAACTTGTATTGCTGGAGGTTTTAATGTGTCGTCTTGAACTTTATATGTCAATGAAAGCTGATAATCCTGAACTTCATAAGTTTCTACATCTTGGGGATAAAACTGTACTTCTACCGCATAAGCTGGAATCAAACTATTTGCAGGACTTGTAATAGAAGCAATATTTCTCCATCGTGCAATATGTTCTAAAACATAAATTGCTTGTAATGCACTCTCAATAGTAAAACCCGATATTGGAGATATTATCTCACAGTTATCGGTAGCACGAATAATCCGATATTCATCATTGATAGCCTTGATGTAAAAATCAGCTTCGGAGGAATTATCAACTCCACAAATATACAGCGAAGCATTTTCCCCAAAACTAGCTTTTTGGATAGCTTGATGTGCAAAACTAGCTCCTGACGTATCCCCTTCAATATAAACCTGGAGAAAAGCTACTGGAAGATAAGTAATTGCAGCTTTATAAATTAACTCTGGGCTTAATTCTTGTCTTTCTCCAGATATATTAATTCTACTAGACTGCGGCAAAACTTCCGTGACTTCAGCCACTGCGATCGCATTTTTTAATTGGCTAATATCTTCTAAGTCTATAGGGAAAATCGCTAATCTGGTATTTTGATTTCCCTGGGTAGAAATAATACCATGAATTGCACCGCCATCAATAATCCAAGCATTACTCCCATCATACATAACAGTAAAGTAAGTTTGTCTTTTAGCGATTGCTTTTCCTAAAAAAGGCTGGTCTAAATCGCTAGGATTTGTTGCTTCAACTTGTGGGGATTGATTTGTATAAATACTCCGTACTAAAATATTAGAACGTTTCAACAAATCTCTGTAAGTCAAATTACTATTTCTTTGTAGACTATCAAGTAAAAAGTAGGAGAAAATTCCTCTTTTTTGGCTTTGATGTTCCCTTGCTAACTCATTATCTCTACAAGCTGCTAGCAGTATATATTCTCCTCTAGATAAAGAAAATCGATTTGCGACATTACTAGAATTTGAGGTAGCAAGTAAACTATTGATTTCTTCATCTGAAAATATAAAGCTGGAAAGTGGTCTTTCTTTAGATTCTGTATTAACTGTACGTATACCTGTGTATGCGTTCAAAGATACATCATTTTCTGCTCGTGTCCCTCCACCAGAATGACAGCAATCCAAAATCACGACAAAATGGGGATGATTTTGAGAAATCTCTGCAATTAATTTGGCAAGCTCCTTATCAGCTAAATCCCAAATACCATCTGTACGACTATCCCAACACACCAAAGTTTCATTCAAATGGTCTGGTTCTAAATGCCAAAATTCCTCACTAGCATTTTCCTGAGAACCATGTCCACTAAAGTAAAATAATGCAACATCATTGCTTGTAGCTTGACACAAATGTTCGCGGAAACCATCAATAATTGCTTGACGAGTTGCTTGAACATCAATCAGTTTTTTGATATGTAATTTATCCCCATTCGTTACTAAATGCCTTTTTAAAAATTCATCTAGTGCAGTGACATCATTTACACAACCTTTTAATGAAGGAATTGCAGAAGATTTGTAATTATTGATTCCAACTGCTAAAATATAAATATTACGATCCATCACTGTATCCCTTTAGTTTTTGTCCAAAGTCCAAATCTAAACCAACTTCAGGTTTGCAGAACTATTATTGAATATGAATTATCACACTCAATAACTAGATAATAAATTTTTCCAAGATACTATCTTCTCCAAGGCTAATTTTCAAACTAAATTCATCCCCTACATTTCCTTTGAATCTAAGTTGTAACCAGTTATTTGCTTTTGATTGTTTTTCAAGTTGGGGAATTGGTTTATCTTCCTCATCTAACAATGTCATCTTGATTCCATCTAGTAAAAATATTGATTCACTAGCAGGGTAAAGTCTTAAGACAATCTCAACTTCATCTTGATTGACTTGTGTTTGACGCAATATTAGCAAAACTGGTTCTGAGGGATGTTGCAGATGTATAAATTTGGCAGCACCAGATTCTCTTTTTTCTGTTTCATCTACAGGAGAAATGGCTAAATCTTTTGCAACGGCTAATTCTGCTTCCCATCCCCCATCTAATAATCCTTCAAACCATTTGCTTAATTTCACTATTCCTTCGCTAATTTGATTGACAGAAGCATCAACTATATCGACTTTATTAGTTGATACTTTTACAACTGATACAGATTGTAACTGGTGTAAGTAAAGTAAAAAAGACCGTAGAGAATTTAATTTATTTAAAGGTAATATCTCATTTTCAACAGATTCAACAAAGCCTAATATTTTAGCTTGTCTATTACCTTCATCAATTTCTACTACCATATAACCAATACGTTCTGATAAAACTTCCGATGGTATCTCGCAAAATTTTTCTTTTGGAAGTACAGGACGACATTCAATTAAACCCTTATCTTTAATAAACAAACTAGCTGTATTCATTAAAGACGATGCAATATTATCTAAACCATGACTTTTGCTTGGTTCTGTTTTTATTCCTATACACTGACAGTAAAAGTCAATAGCTAATATTGCCAAAGTATTCAAATAAGCTACACGTGATTTTTGTTTGTTTTTTTCTTGCTGACTGAACCTTTCAGCAGTTTGAAACATTTTTCCATCGATGGGAATAGTAAAAGCCAACTGATTAGCATCCATTATGATTTCTCCTGATTCATTTTGCAATTTATTCATCTCAATAATGTTCAAATATTGACCTTATTAACTAACTCACTCCCATAAGTATTTTCTAAAATAAGGACTAAATTCATCACAACAACGTCTATAGAATGAGTAAATAGGACCATGAGTTTCTCCTAAGTTTAACTCTTGGGTAATTTCTTCCCATGATTTATCTTCATACTTTTTGAGTAAAATTGCCTGAAAGCTTGCTTTGGGATTCTTCTTAAACAACTTGCCAGCTAATAATCCTTCTGGGTCTTCTTGAATAAATTCCATCAACTTTTCAGATGGAAGATGATTTAGACTTGGAGGCTGATAACTTTCGATAAAATCTATTTCATATTCATCTCCATCCTTATTTCCTCCTTCATATTTATATGAAACTTTTCCACCCCAATTAAGCCAATTAAAAACGTTATTTTTACGTTTATTTAATAAAAATCTAACCCAAGCCATCACAGGTTTATCAGAGTTGTATCTATCTATATTTTGGAAAATATATATCATCAAATTTTGCAGCGTCTCTTCGTAAATATATTCTGATAAACCCATATTGCTTGGTTTTGGTAACTCCACTTTTATTCGCTCCATTAATAGAGTCATTAATTCTGTCAGCACAATCTGTTTTTCTAACAATGCTTGTTGTCTGACTTCATCACTAAGCGAATCATCCTCAGCTTGTATTGCTGCTTTTTGAGCTTTTACAGCTAACTCTTCCAAAGAAGGAAAAGATTTCCCCATAGCAAAATACTCCTGCGTGCGTTCCTGTTATCTTTGTTTCTGTATATTTGACTATTCTTGTAATCACTATTTACAAAAATTTGCATATTCATAGGTTATTAGCGATCGCTAATAATGAGATGCTCGAAACTGAAGAACGTTTTCTCCTTCCCTTTCGCACTCCCATATCACTCTCCATAACAAGAGTGAGTTTTTATGCATATTTTGTAAAATTATTTTTCTTGAGAAATACCCCAATAGATGCGTTAATGCAAAATTAACCGAATCACGATACGCACATAATTTCTCTCCGTATATTTAACTAGGCACTTCCTTATTCTGATATATATCAGTTGTTTTTGCAACTATTTTACTCGGATATCCTTATATATCCTCTGGAAAGCAGGTAAAATAGAGAATGAACAGCCAAATAATTTATGAATAAATGTTGTCACGTAATTTTCTGTCTCAAATAGCTTACGAGCATGAACTGTCTCCAGAGCAGCAGCAAGTTTTCTTGATGCGGATTGTTGATGGTCTGAGTTACGAAGAAATCGCTGCTCAGTTGAATACATCCGCAGATGCTTGTTTGAAGCGGATGGGTCAGGTTTATAAAAAATTTAACATTAGCGGTACTAGTCGGGGTAAGGAAAGTAAACTGAGATTTTTTTTGACAAATCAGTTGGAGCGATCGCAACGGTTAGAAAAGGTTGCTGAGGAATTTTCAGTCAATACCCAATCAATTGAGGAAAATAAACAGGAAATTGCACCCAATTCAGTTGCTCAAAACTTACCAGTGAGGGAATATACAACTTTTGTTGGTCGCGATCGAGAAATCACGCGATTGATGGAACTTCTCGATTTCCATCACACCGCTCATTTAATTAGTGTCGATGGGATTGGTGGTGTCGGGAAAACAACCTTAGTAGTGGAAGTAGCTTATCGTTGTTTGCAAGCAAGCAGTAATCAACTTTTTACTCCCAATCTTCCCACCTTTGAAGCCATTATCTTTACTTCCGCCAAACAGAATCATCTCACTTCCATCGGCATTTTGCCGCGATTAACTAAAGAACGGACACTGCGGGATATTTGCCGGGAAATCTCTCGTATCCTAGACTTGAGTGAAATCACAAATTTCCCCATAGAGGAGCAGTTTCAACCAATTCGAGAGAAATTATCACAAACAAGAACTTTATTGATTGTTGACAACTTGGAAACAATTGAAAATCAACAGGAAGTTCTCTCGTTTCTCTACGACTTACCACCAAGTGTGAAAGTTATTATTACTACCCGCGAACAAGCATTGTTTGTCCCCATTCGTCTGGGTTGCTTACCCAGAGAACATGGTTTACGTCTAATCCAACAGGAAGCGCAAGAAAAAAGTATAAATTTGACTGCTGAAGAATCTCAGCAACTTTTTGAGGGAGTAAGTGGAATTCCCGCAGCAATTATTTATGTTATTGGTCAAATAGCAGCAGGTTATTCACTGGAAGATGCTCTCTCACAAATTAAAGAACCCGATGGTGATGTAGCTCGTTTTTGCTTTGCTGGCTCAGTAATTCCCCTCAGAGGTACACCCCCCCACTGTTTGCTGATGGCTCTTTCATTGGGAGTTAAACCTATAACTAGAGAAACTGCTGCTAGTGTGGCTTTTGAGCAAGCTGACCCAATTATTACATCCCAAGGATTAGCAAAATTACAGCAGTTGTCACTGGTGTACCACCAACAAGGACGCTATAGCTTGCTGGAACTAACCCGCGAATATGCTGCTTCTGAGTTAGCTGCAAATCGTGAATTAGCTCAAAAATTGCAACAGAGATGGGTAAATTGGTATATCCGTTTTTCCGAGGTTTACGGAGGTACAAATTGGAAGGAGTGGCATCTTGGCTATAGTTACCTAGAAGTTGAATGGGAAAACCTCAAAACCGTTCTTGAATGGTGTATTAGCCAAGGGATTTACGGAGATGCACGAACAATTTGGCAGCAGATTAAGGGCTATATTCATGTGCGTGGATATTGGGATGAACGCTTAGAGTGGACAGCTTGGTTAATTGAAACCGCGAAACAAGCAGGAGATTGGACGTTTGCAGTTGAGGTAATGTGCGATCGCGCTGGAACTTTAATTAGGATGCGTCATGAAAACCAACTCAAAGAAGCAGAGATATTATTACAGGAAGCTTGGAATTTACGTCAGCATCAAAGCATCACATTACAGTTAGATATAGCCACCAACATGGTTATCCTCTCCATTTATCAACAAAAATGGCAGCAAGCTGGGGAGTGGTTAACAGAGGAAGAAAAACTGTTAACCCAAACTTCTTTATCAGAACTAGAACTGAAGCAGCAGCAAGTTCATATTCTTTATTATCAGGGGCAGATATCCTTCAAAACAGGCAATTATCAGCAAGCACAAAGCTTTTTTCTACAAGCATTAGAATATGCAACAACAGCAGGATGGTTAAGAGCGACAACTGCAATCCAAAACTGGCTTGCAGATATAGCACTGGAACTAGGGAACTTCAAAGAAGCAAGACAATTGTTAGAAATTAGCTTCCCAATGGCAGAAAGACATAAAGATAAACTCTCTATTGCTTACCACAAAGCAACGTTTGCCAAACTCGAAAAGCAATCGGGTAATTTACCTCAAGCAAGACGTTTGGCAAAGGAAGCAGCAGAGGGTTTTGAAAGTTTAAAGATGGTAGTGGAAGCAAAAGAAATGCGCTCTTTGCTTTCTTAAAATAAATCAATGGAGTCAAATTACGATTTGGGGATAGTTAAGCAGGCACTTCTCTGTAATTGAGGGAAATGCTGGGGCAATATTAAACAAGGTCCCCGATGATATACTTCATTGTGGCAAATGTCTATGCCAAAAATCTCTAAAAACAAATGTTTCGTTAGAGCAAAAGCTGTTTCCTGGCATTTATGGCTTATTTCTAAGTTGTCATCAGCAGGAGAATAATGATGTAAAATATAACCATATAATTCTTGGCAATTTTCAATATATTTAGCCGTGTTTAGCAGAATATGAGTATGCCATACTTGGTCAATTTCTACTGTGGGAACTAATTCGGTATTTGGAAATAGAAAATGAAGGCATAAAAACATTTTATATCGAAGAATTGCAGATTTTATCTCTTCTTCTGTCCATTGAAAGTTCTTACTATTAGAGGTAAGCTTTTTTGAGATTACTTGCAAATCTAATTGATTTAATTTACGGAAAAAGTTTGTAATTTTTTCTGCAAATTCTTCATTGTTATTACTCAGTAATTGTTTCTCCCAAATTGTATTCAAGCCGTTTTCTCCTTGTATGGATTATGAGATGGATTGTGGGAGAAGTGACAAAAATTTCAGCATCCCCATACTATACCTCCGAATTTCAGGTCATGATTTATGCATTTTTATATTTAAGTTTTTTCCATGAGACGCTGGATAGTCGATTTTTACTTCAATCCCTTGAGTTGACTAAAATTCTACGAACAGAGTAAAAAATATAGACAAATAATTCAAAAACATGAATAAATAATGCTTTGATTTGTGGATATTTAAATGTCAAGACAATCCACAATAGGTAAAAACGATGAAGAGACAAATTAGTTTAATTCTAGCTAGTTCTGCATTGATTTATAATCTAATTCCATTTTCTTCTGTGATTGCTGGAAATGTCAAAGAATCAAACAAAAACGTTCCGAAAATATCGCTAACAACATCACAAAATCAACTTGCTAAATCTAATAAATCTCAAATTAAATTGGAATCGCAAGTAAAAAGTAATAAACAAGCATTAACCCCAGAATCTATTCAGGCTTCAGTTGTCAAAATTCAAGTGGGATGCAAAGCAGAGGTTTATTGGGCAAATAATAAAAAGACTTATTATGTAAGTACTGGTGGTTCTGGGAGTGGTTTTTTTGTGAGTCAGGACGGAAAAATTGCTACAAATGCCCATGTAATTGATATCGTTCAGAACTCAGATAAGTGTCTACAAAATCTTTTTGAGAATTTTGTTGTTCAACTAGCTGAAGATTATAATTTTAAACTTAATGATTTAGATAAAGATGACTTCAAGTATTTTGTTGAAAATTCCCAACCCAAAAGAATTAAACATATTCAAAAAGTAGTCCTATCAAATGGAAGGGAGTTACCATTTAAAACTATAGTTTCTGGTTTTTCTGGTACAGCAAAAGATGTAGCAGTTATCAAAATTGATGTCAGAAACGCACCAATATTAAAGCTCGCTGACTACAATAATGTAAGAGTGCTAGATAGTGTACGCGATCACACTCCAATTTCTAAAAAATAAACCTACTTTGCTTTGGTAGGATTTTGTACATTTAGCAATGAAGACAAATTTACTTTTGATTCTTGGGTTTGAGATTTTGGCTAAAGAATTTTGTCCTCATCATCCAAGCTTCCTCTGCGGCTTCAGGTGAATAATTTTCCCGTCTGTCACTCATAAAACCATGTCCAGCTTTGGGGTAGACATTGAGAATATAGCGTTTCTTGGCTTTGGATAAAGCGGTGGTGACTCTTCCATTCTCATCAGCAGCAATCAGTTAGTCTTCGCTACCATACAAATGATTTCGATAAAATATGATTCATCTAGGTAACAGTTCACCTTTGCAAGCCATATTAAGATTTGTCAATCGAGCAATAGCGATTAAAGTAATTAAGCAAATAATAACAACTCAATCATCGCAAATTTAACGCTTAAAAGTAATTATGTCTCGTCCAAATTTTACTATCTTTGCCCAACACTATCTCTCAGTTTTACTAAGTGATTTTGGAGATATTT
>NZ_NTFS01000419.1 GCF_002289455.1 Brunnivagina elsteri CCALA 953 | reverse complement strand
GCGATTAAAATCGCCCGTGTCGCTTATATCTCAGCACTAAAGTGACTGAGTTTTACGCATACCGTGTTGTTCTATAAATAATGGCAAATGAGGGCAAACGGTTGTTTGCCCCTACGGGATTTGCGATCGCAAACTGTATTTAAATTAGAACCAAAGAAGGATATCTAATTTGCGAATCTATCGAGGAAATCAATCCTTAATCCCAAGTTTGTACTACCATCTGTTCTTTCCGCATTATTTAACCCTACAATATAGGGTTTATTGCCAATTACACCAATAATTGCTCCACCAGAAGAACCACCTGTAGTATCGCAGTCATGGAATAGCACATTACTTTCTGCCTGTGTAATGCTACAATCCGCTTGAGCGCTTGCGGTAAATCCTGACCCTGCGGTAAAAAATCGATAATTCTCTTTGCTTGTATCGGGGAAATCACCGGAATAACCAACGAAAATATAGGCTTGTTTATTTCTGGTTAAAGTCGCATTAGATAAGGATTTCCAGCCTAAATAACCGTACTTTAAACCAATGGGTTTATTCAGTTTAAATAATGCCCAATCATTAGTTTGATTTTCTAATGCACTACCACCGAAATCAGTCCCATACAGCACATTTACAACCTCGGCAACATCAGCTCGATTCGCAACTTTGCCATTGATAACATTCGGTAAAAAAGCAATTTTTTGGCTTAATTTTCGGGTTTCTGGGTTAATAACGCAATGTGCATTAGTTAATACAACATCTTCCGTAATCAACGTACCTGTACAATGATATTCTTTATTTTCGGTACTAATTCCCTGAACTCGTCCGATCGCACTCCAAGGATATTGTCTGCTTAACATTGGTGTGCGATCGTCCCAACCGATGACAGTACGATTTTTAAATTCTTTGTCGTCGGGTTTATCTGGTTTTTTTTCTTGTTGTAAATTGCTCGGTTGAAAGGGGTTGCCGTTACCTTTGATTTTGAAATTTTTCGCATCCTTGAAGCTGGTAAATTTTGGTGCGGTTGGATTTGGTGTTTGAGCGTTGGTTTTGAAGATTGTAGTCAGTGCGATTCCTGCGGATAGCTGCACTAACACGCAGCTGAACAAAGCGATCGCATTTTTGATGGTTGTGGTTTTCGTGGTTTTCATGGTTATTTGTGGTTGATTTGATAGTTTTTGTGTATCGTCATCTCGCTCTGAATAAAAGAACCTCACCCTGTTCTTCGGACATCCCTCTCCTGCATCAGGAGAGGGAGCAATAAAATATGACCCCTCTCCAACCTCTCCCCCACAGGGATACTGTTGGCGAATTAAAGGAGGGCAAAACCAGTCATCACAAAATAAAAAATTAGGACTACTATTAAGCAGTGGAAGCAAGTCTAGCAAAACGAGAAACACGAGTCTGGCTTAGTGGTCGCTCGTTCCACCAATCCCACATGCGGCTTAAGTTGATAGCAGCAGCAGTGATAATGTGCTGCAATCTGGTTTTAGCAAGACCAATGTAGCGACAATGACGCAACTGGTAGGAACCACTTGCCTGGGAAATCGACCCTTCAACTCCAGCACGTTTGTTATAAGTTTGTTTAAACGATTCGGTTTCTTGGCGAATTCGAGCATCATTTAATGCTTGATGTAGTTTCTGTGGTTTGAGAGTTAGAAGACGCGGTAGTTTTTTTGAGCGAGTGCATTTTGAACGACTTGAGCAAACACCACAATCCTGTTGTCAAATTGGACTTTGACTACAGGGTTATTGTGGCTATCGACAGTAGTACGCCAAGACTTACTTTGTTTACCCATTGGGCATTCAACACACTTCAAATCCCAGTCAATGGTGAAACAATTTTGCTCAAAACCTGATTGTTCAGTGGCTTGCCAACTAGTTCCGGGGGGAACTTTCCCTACTAAGTCAACATTAAAATTCGATTTACTATCGACTAAGTTTTGAGCATTGACATAGCCAGTATCTACAATATGTTCCTCTGGCAAGAGATTTTTCTGTTCTAAATGGGCATGGATGGTTGATGTCATCACAACATCGGCACTTGTAGCGACATCCGTTTCCACATTGATAATTAAGTTTGGCAGAATTGGGTCGCAAATTTCTGTTAAATGCATCTTGTAGCCAGTCCAATTGATTTCTCGTTTGCTCGAATTGCGTGCATCAATATCGTAGGGAGATTCAATTTGTAGTCGATTTGGTGGTAAGTTATCTTGCTCTCGCCAATAGACTTGTTTCGATTGAATATAAAATTGTTGTACCCAGACGATACGCAATATTTCCACAGATGGAATTTGCCACAACCAACTTGAACTTGAGTCTTGATATAAAGTTTTGAGTAGATAATAACCATCAATACCAATTTGTAGCCTTAAACTTTCACGTTCAGCTTTTGATTTGGGCAAACGGTATTGCTCAAATCTAAGGGAGTAACGTTCAAACCAATCTGCTTCGACTCTTGGTTGGAGCCAATCTGGGGCAAAATAAGCCAAATCATTTAATGTATGACGTAAAGTTTCCCCGACTAATTCCAAACGATTTAACTGTCGTACTGCTGCGAATACGTGAGTGGAATCGGTTCTAGCGCGTCCCTTATTTTTGAGTAAACCCAGTTCTTGGAAACGAGCTAGCATTTGGTTTAGTAATTCTTCCTCTCGACAATTGTTTATTAATCGCTGACGAAATTCTGAAAGTACCGAATAATCAAATCCTGGATCATTTAATTCCAACCCTAATGCGTATTTCCAGTCAATATGACCCCTAACTGCATCCGCAGCTTGCCTGTCAGTTAAACCTTCAACAAATTGCATTACTGACACTAATGCTAATTACCCTGCTGATATCCCGCTTTGACCACAATCTGCACGGTAGAGTGTTACAAAATTCTTATCTTCATATAATACTCCTATTTCATCCCGCATTTTCATATATATGTTCCCTTTGGGAAATGAGTTCCGGGCTACTTGTGCTGTGCCTTCGGGAATATGAGACATGTCATGCGAGTGAAGAGTCATAATCT
Source organism: Brunnivagina elsteri CCALA 953 (assembly GCF_002289455.1). Taxonomy (GTDB): domain Bacteria; phylum Cyanobacteriota; class Cyanobacteriia; order Cyanobacteriales; family Nostocaceae; genus Brunnivagina; species Brunnivagina elsteri. The sequence goes on along the minus strand of NZ_NTFS01000419.1, from coordinate 2,516 downwards.
ATATGGATGCTATGCTTTATATCCTTATTCTCTTTTTTAAGTCCTTCCAAGGCGCTGGGGGGCTTCGCCCTTCATCGATTCGCCAACAGTATCCTTATCAAGGGGAGAACAAGGCAAACCAGATATAAAAGCCAATAAAAAGGAAGGATTTAAGAACAACCATTCATCAGAGAAAGAACGAAAAGTCCCGACAAAGCATAGCAAAAGTAGCAAAAATGCGACTATCAAAGTTGACCGAGAAGAAATAGTTGTTTATCCACTAGAATTATTACCACCTGATGCACAATTCAAGGGTTACGTTCGCGAAGCGTCTCGAAGAGAAGAAGTAATTGTCCAAGACATTTTACTCAAAACAGATAACGTATTGTTCCGCAAGCAAAAATACTACTCAGCATCGGAAGGAAAAACATATTTAGCTTCCCTACCATTGGGATACGAGGGAGAATTCGGTCCGGGAATAAAAGCCTTAGTAATGAGTCTGTATTATGGCGGAAACATGACTCAAAGCAAGATGAAGGAATTTTTAGAAGATATTGGTATTTCGGTGTCAGCAGGGTATTTATCTAATTTATTAATCAAAAACTCTTCAGCTTTTGAAGTCGAGTTCAAAGAAGTATATATAGAAGGTCTGGCAAGTAGTCCCTGTCTTGAAAAGTTGCGTGCGGGGGGAACCCCCGCACGCAACTTTTCGCTGGCAACATTTCGACCAAACAGGTGCGCGTGTTGGTGGAGTAAACCATACAACGAACGTAATCTGCAATCCTTTGTATACTGTTTACCTGACCACTCGAAACAAAGATCGCTTAAGCGTACTCAGGGTGTTGCAAAACACAAATGAACTTGAGTTTATCCTCAACTCGCTTACATACGATTTACTCTCCACTTTCAACCTGCCAAGCAAATGGAGTTATCAACTCAAATTACTTCCTCAACAAACAGCTTTCACTTCCGTTGAGTTTAATACATTACTTGACGAGTATCTGGGTAAATTAAATCCTCAACACCGTACCCGCATACAAGAGGCAGCAGCAATTGCTTTTTATCATCAGCAAACCAATATTTCTGTAATCAAGACTATAGTGTGTGACGATGCTCCGCAATTCAAGCTAATAACTGATAATTTAGCTCTTTGCTGGATACATGAGGCTAGACATTATAAGAAATTAAGTCCGTTTATTGCCTGTCATCAAAAGACTTTAGATGAATTTCTGGATAGATTTTGGAAATACTACCGAAAATTATTAGCTTATCGTTCTGCTCCTAATGAGGATCAAGCGAAAGAACTCAGGTTGGAATTTTGGACGCTTTTTACCGAAAAAAGTAGTTATGAACAGTTAGATGAGCGAAAACGATTAACTGCTGCAAAAGTATCGGAGTTACTTTTAGTTTTAGAGCATCCAGAATTACCATTACATAATAATCCTGCGGAGTTGGCTGCTAGGACTATGGTGCAGCGCCGTAATATTAGCTATGCTACCCAAACTCAACAAGGTACTAAAGCTTGGGATGTTTTTATGTCTCTTGTTGCTACCACTCGGAAGTTGGGAATCAGTTTTTTTGAATACATGCGTGACCGTATTTCTCAAATCGGGCATATTCCATCTTTGGGAACTATCATTCGGGAGAAATCTTCTTTTAATCCCTTTGGTTGGTCATGGATACCAGAATAATCCCTACCCCGAAATTTTGAGGGGATACCATGAAAAGACCTAGAAACCGGGTTTCTCAACAAACGACAAAACCCCGAATCTTATTACATCAGAGGAACTTATAAAACAATAAAATATCGCGATCGCAGGTTTATTAATCGTATCATTCGTGAGTGAGGGCGGGGAAACCCCACCCCTACCGCAACTTTTCTGCGATCGCGACAATACTCTAAAATTGGTGCGTTACGACAAGCGATCGCGCTGTTTGATAAACCGTTTGATAATAGAATTAATCCTTTCAATAAGGAATCATCATGGAAACCCTAAGTTTAAACTTACCTCCATCCGTAGGTTTAACCGACGAGCAGTTTTATCAACTCTGCATCGCTAATGAACCTTGGAAATTAGAACTTACCCAAACTGGAGAATTACTGATTATCCCCCCAACAGGAGGAGAAAGTGGAATTAGAAATTCAGACGTTAACACAGAACTCGGTTTATGGAACCGTCAAGCCAAGTTAGGGAAAGTTTTTGACTCTTCCACGGAGTTTAAATTACCTAGTGGTGCTTATCGTTGTCCTGATGCTGCTTGGGTGAAATTAGAACGCTGGCAAGCATTAACAAAGGATGAACAACGACGTTTTCCTCCTATGTGTCCTGATTTTGTGATTGAACTACGTTCGGAAACTGACTCTTTAGATAAATTACGCGCCAAAATGCGGGAATATCAAGAAAATGGTGCGAGTTTAGGTTGGTTAATCGATCCGCAAACTCCTTTAGTGGAAATTTATCGATCGGGGCAAGATGTGGAAGTGGTGAATTTTTCTTTTGAGAATCCTCCTCTACTTTCTGGTGAGGAAGTTTTAC
>NZ_NTFS01000418.1 GCF_002289455.1 Brunnivagina elsteri CCALA 953 | reverse complement strand
AATATCACCGGATAAATCAAACATAAATCACCTAATTTGTTGCTAACATAGTATATCTATAAAAGTTTTCTTGTAAGAAATTAGGCGTAGAAGATAATCTTAATATAACTCCATCAATTTTAGCTCGATAGTAATAGTGAGATACAGGAGATTGAATTACGATAAGATTGTCATTACGAATAATGCCAGCATCAACTAAACCATCTAAAATGTATTTACTAGCTGCTGAGACATTATCACTATCGTGGGCAAAAGTTTTTAAATGCCAATGATATTCGAGCCATACTTTATCATCAAAACTAAAATCAACTTTTTGAGTTAAATCAGCAACTTTATTAGTCCAAAGTTTCTTTACCGCAGCACTTGCTCTCCAATCCGAACGTGCTAAATCAATTTGTTCATTTAAAGTTGGAGGAAGCATGTTGAATCTAAGTTCAAGTATCATTCTTATCTTCCTCCTCTAAACTAGCGATAAATTCAGCTACCACATCCCGAATTCGCTTATATTTTCTGCCATCAGCACGGGATAAATTAAATACCTCCTGCACTATTTGATGTAGTTCATAACCTCGACTGTGGAGAGAAGAAATTTGAGACTTTGTAAAATCATCCAGGATAATACTAAAAGAAAATTCCTCTGACTGATTATTATTTATTGAATCTGTGACAACTTCATTTAACTTTGCCCGTGGAGTTTTATTATTAGAAGAATTTTCACTTTTAAACCCAATATTAAAACTCGAAAAGTTCAACTTAGCATCCCAACAAGCAATATTATTAACCGTATTTATCGCTTTATTTAGATATTCTTGAAAAGCAGCTTTCGTACCCAAATACAAACCCTGAAGACGCATCACACCTTTGGGAGATTTATACAGCATATCTCCACCACCCAATAAACTTGCTGCACGGTCATCATCGGGATTACCTAAAATAATTCCACTATCTTCAGGACGGGATACCATAAAAGCAACCTTACCCGAACAATTTGAGCGAATCAAGGGTTTAATTACATCCTTATCGGGACGTTGGGTAAACAAGAAAATATTGATTCCCGCAGCACCAGCTTTTGCCAGCAATTTCATCAAAGCCAATTCGATTTGGTCTTTGTAAGTGCTATCAGATAATAAATCAAAGCACTCATCTGTCACCGAAATAATTCTTGGCATGGGGCGATCGCAAAACATTTGGTTATATTCACCAATATTTTCAACCCCCACCCTCTTGAACTCCTGATAGCGAAGTTCCTGTTCTGCAACCAAATAATTGAAAATTTGCAAGGTACTCACAGCATCCTCGGCAACTGGTGCAATAAGATGAGGAAGTCCGTTAAAGCAAGTCAGGGAAACCAGTTTCACGTCACTGAGAGCAAGTTTTACTAAACTGGGAGGGTAACGCAGTGCTAAATATAGAACCATTGCTTTTTCAAACTGGCTCTTTCCACCACCTGTCATTCCTCCTCCCAAAGTGTGGTAAACATTCGAGTCGCATAGAGAAATCTCTATATATTTACCATCAACATCAACACCACCGGGGATGATGATACGGTTAATATCAACTTCGCTTTGCAAATCAACATAATCTGCGAAGTTTGCTATTTGGCGATCGCATCTGGGAATATCGAATACAACCGCACCGGGTATAACAGATATCATCGGTGGGTTTTCCAGGGATAATTCACTGCCTAATTGTTGAACTAAATCATTACCCAAGCCTTGCACTTTTTTGAAGCTAACCCCTTTCCCCAGCTTGATTTTGATGCGTTTGAAGGTGGGACCAGTTTTAGTATCGAGGTAACTACAGGTAATACCAAAATCATTCAGGGTTTCAACCAAAGTATTACCCACTTGGGAATTTAAATTTTCTGTGATTACAGAAGTGTCTAAATTGTTATTGCTCGAATTTGTAGCAGCCTTATTGCTGGATAATGATGGAATCTCACCATTTTTCTTAGCAACTAATTCGGCTGTTTTATAGACGAGTTGTTTCAAATAAATATTCTTGGTCGATTCGGCAATCTTTACTAAATCTTGATAAGATTTACTTTCTTGATATTGTTTGTATAGTTCAATAATAAAAGCATCGCGTTCGTATTTGCTGATATATCGATTTGTTAAAATATATTCTAGAGCCAATTTGGAAAAAGCTAAGTCTTCTAAGTTTAATTCAGACTCACAAACGTTGATAATTCGCTGATTCTGAGTACCGCTAATTACTGCTTGATAAATTATTTCAAATAAATAATTATGGTCGTAATTATTGGTGTGACGAATGATTTTACTGCCAAAGTCAGATTCTTGAAGAATATCGACAACATACTGCTTTTGACTCAAATCAAATACTTGTTCTGCTTCTATGAGAATATCCTGGTTTGATACACCTTGGGATTTGAGAACATGAATAGCATTGGTTATATCGGCATTACTATAATCTGACATATCAACCTCCAAGGGTTAACAATTGTTGTTGGTAATATTTGCTTAACTCCCCCATACTTTTGGGATTTTGATTATAGGAATTGCAGGGAAATGAAGCCCAGATTTTACCGACTTTACATGCAGCTTTGTCAAAATTGCCTGATTCAACGTTTTTAATAGCACTATTTCGACGAATATACTCAACAGCCATTCTGTCCTGAGATACAGGTGAAAAATCTGGTAGTTTCAGTTTTGGTTGCAAATCCCACCAAGACTTATCCAACATTTGGTAAGCACCAGCAGCAGTCGAGCAGATTTGTCTCCCATTAATTGGCGCACATTGTTTCTGTAATGGATGTGTGGAAAAATTATTAAAAGTGCCATTGAAAACTAATTTTCGATAACTTTCTGTTCCACTATTTCCAGTTTCAGCCCAGCGAATAGTTGCTAAAAAAGCTTGCATCCGAGGTGAATATTTAGAACTTGTTCCAGGATAGATATGATTGAGATTTGTACGAATCAAACCAAAACGTTGAGAACCGAATAAACAGTAAATACCTAAACAAGAAACCGAAACAACAGATAAATGGATTGGTTGAATTTTAGTAGCAATACGACGATAATCAACTCCAGAAACTAACCCGAATATCCCACCAATAATAAAACCTAATTTCCAACTATCAATTGACTTTATCAAAGTGCGAAAAAGGCATATTTTATCAGCACCGGGAGAAACTAAACCACATGGAACAGAAGCAACTCCATAAGATAATGCCACCGAACTCGCAGCACTAATTAATCCGGAAATAAAGATTTTTCCTAACATATTACCGACCTGCTAAATACTGTTGCAAGTAAGGACGGGGGTTAATAGGTTTACCGTTAATCCGAACCTCAAAATGTAAATGTGGTCCTGTGGACATTCCTGTGCTACCTACTGCTGCAACCATCTGTCCCCGTACAACCTGCTGTCCTTCTCGCACGTAAAGCTTACTTGCATGACCGTAAAGGGTTGATTTTCCAGCACCATGATTCACTATTACTGTGTTCCCATACCCTCCTTTTTCCCCTGCAAATTCAACTTTCCCCGGAGCGATCGCATAAATTGGAGTACCCAAGGCAGCACCAAAATCGATACCAGTATGAAACCTGCGATCGCCCGTTACAGGATGTTTTCGCCAACCAAATTCGCTTGTTAGAGGAGCGCTTTTAGTCGTTGGGAAAGCTATTTGACCATTGCTTAAGTTAGTCGTGTTGGTGACGGTTGTGTTAGTTGCACCAATTAGGCTTTGGAGGGATTTGACCAAAAGTTGAGATTCAACCCAGGAGGATATTTGAGGAAGTGCGATCGCTAAAGTCAAAAAGAAGGTAGCAAAAGCATAATGCCAATTTCCATCATTCGAGATGCGATCTAATTGTTGATTATCAACATGTTCATTCTCATTACTTGTTTTAGTACTATCAATTTCCAGCTTTATTCGCATCTCGACAACTCGAATTAGTGGAACTTAGTAACTTCTCAAAATTGTTTTTGGGGCTATTACAAATCGAATCAGTGGGGGTTAGCGTGGGTTTAGAAATAACCGCAGTGGAAATTTGAAATTTAATCTTTGAAGTTACGTTATTTAAGTTATAAAACTTGAGGTATCCAGGTTGGAGAATATCTAGAAACCATACCAATAACGTAAATATGAAGCAAATTTTGACCAACATTATTCCAATTGTCGAAATACTGGCATGGCGAATGATGGCACTTTTTCCGGCACAACTTCAATCTTTTTCCCATTAGCATAACCTGGTCCAGTGTAACTACCATTAAGCAAGAAATTAACCAATAGCAAGAACAACCAGAATCCAACAGCACCCACACCGATGGGAGATTTTATACAATCTCCAAGGAAATAAGCTGGATACCAAACAAAACGCCAAGTATTTTGGGGATGGAGTCTGTGGGCTTTCCATACTTCCACATAAGGGATTTCGATGTGGGGAACTCTAGGTTTTTGTGAAGCTTGGGAGTTGACATATCGAACCTCTAAGGGCTGAGTATCTATTACAGGTATTCCCGATGTTTGGTTTACCATTCCTCCTTGTTGTTGAACTTGATTTAACATTCCTTGTAAGCGAGTAGTGGGAATGATTGATCCACCTTCGGAATAATCAACATCAAAATTACGGCGGTTTCTGCTCATATTTACCTCGATAAAATTAACTAGCAGATGGTTTATTATTTGTATCTTCGTTATCGTCCCAATAATCTTCTTGTTGGAGTTGAGAATAAAATTCTTCGGGAGACAGAGTTTGAGATTTAGTTTCTAAATTGTCAGATACACGGGGAGTAAATTGAATGATGTTTTTCCCAGAAATAGTAGGATTAATTGATGGATATGATTGGGAATTCTCAGGGACAATATTTTGATTAGCATCAGTCGTATTGCTGCGATTTTCTTCTTTTTCCAAAGACTCGTTATAATCAGAAACTCCCCAACTTAAAAAGCTTGCAAATCCAGCGATAAAAATAGCCGCACTCAGCCAATGTACAGAAGAATTGGGAGATGGCATCATCTCAACAGTGGTGCGAGTGGAACCCTCAAGAGTAGTGCGAATCGGAGTACGTTTGACTGCCGCAACAACGTTGAGTGAACACAAGATAATACAAATTATGGCAGCAGTAAACTTAACGTACATGACGCATTTCCTCAATCTTGGGGATTTTTCTTATCTTGTGGTTTTCTAGGTCGAACTGTTTCTTTCATCCCTTCTAAATGCAGCTTTCTTTCTTGCTCTTGCTGTTTGATTTGTTCGCGAATTTCTCGCACACGAGTGAGTTGCTCAACCGGATCGGAATATCCACGCGATACCATCGAAGATGGTCGCCAAGGGCATCGCAATAATTGAGCTTGAGCGAGAGAATAAGGTTCTTGAGCGTTGCGAATTTGAATCAGCATTTGGTTCAAATCCACCGATGGCTGTGATTCAAGATTTTACGCGTAATCAATTGCTTCCAGCTTGCCCAATACCATCACCGCAGCTGCACCAGTGGAAATTTTCTCCTCAACTTTCGTCCCGTCGGTTTTGCGATATCCCCAGTAAAAAGAGTCGTTCCCAGAAGCTGCTTCCAATAAGACATCCAGAGA
>NZ_NTFS01000417.1 GCF_002289455.1 Brunnivagina elsteri CCALA 953 | reverse complement strand
ATGAATACTTACACATGTAACTTATAAATTTTATGCAACTTTTGCCATATATTCCCGATTCTTTAATTCTCTGGAGAGAAACCCAGTTACTGGGTTCCTGGATATCATGTTATAAACCATGTATATATATTTAAAATCTTAGTTTTCAATATTGACGGAGTTTAGCTTACTTCCCATTCCCATTCTGCCCTTTCTATAGGGAAAATTCAGAGTACAAGTATTGTAGAATGGGAAAACAGGCAAAAGAATAGCTAAGTCTATATAATCTCGAAAAGTTCTCGGAGTAAATTCTATGACTACTAACTTAATCAAAGAGACAACAAATAATTTATCCAAACTCAATTATTCAATCTTAGTTGAAGCAAAAGCAGATGGATATCAAGCTACTGTGTGGGGTTTATCAGACTGTCAGGTATTTGCGACAACAAAACAAGAAGCACTAAACAATTTACACGAACTAATGGAATACAGATTTAAAAATATTGAAATAGCAACTCAAGAAATAGAAGTATCAAAATCAAAACCCGAACATCCTTGGATGAAATTTGCGGGTAAGTATAAAGATGATCCACAGTTTGATGATATGCTTGCCGATATTGAAGCATATCGACACGAATTAGATGCAGAAATGGAAGAATATTATCGTCAATTAGATGCAGAGGAAGCAAGAAAGTGAAGCTTTGGATACTTGATACGGATACTCTATCACTTCTTCAAAGAGCGCATCCATTGGTTAGTCAACGTGTAAATACTATATCTACAGAAAAATTAGCTACAACTATTATTACATATGAGGAACAGATGTATGGCAGGTTAAATCGGATTAGAAGAGCTAATTCACAAGAATCCCTGGTATTTGCTTATATGCAATTGAGTGAAACATTGGAGGATTTTAGGACTATTAACGTACTGTACTTTACCCCAGAAGCTGCGAGTTGTCATACAGAATTAAAACAGCAAAAAATCCGAATCGGTACGCAGGATTTGCGAATAGCTTCAATTGTAATTGCTAATAATGGGATTTTGGTGACAAGAAATCAGCGCGATTTTTCCCTTGTACCAGGATTACAATTTGAAGATTGGACAAAGGAAAGTTAGTGCGATGTTCCAAGGGAATTATTAAGCGATCGCAGGCATTAAAAAACTCGTATTAAACTTCAAAGTTTTCTGTGACGATAAAATCATCAAGTTCAATCTGAATACTAAATTGAGTATTACTAGAAATTTTAAACCGCTTTAATTGAATAATATTATCTTGCGATCGCGCTTGAGTTGATTGGATAATTTGTCCTGAAGATGACAATAATTTGAGATTAATTCCTGATGGTAAATGTTCTTCTTGACTCAGACTGCGTAATTGAATTCTAATGCCAATTCTACCATCTGCTTCTGTGTCCAATCCCACAACTAATAATACTTCCCCATTAGGTAAATTTAGAGATTTTGCTTTTTTGATGATTGTGTCATTTTCTTCTGAAGCATTTCTAAAACTAAAGCCTAAACTGGCATTTGTGCCGAGTAGACTATCTAAAGATTGCCAGCTTTCTTCAAAAGCATTTTGCAACCACTGACTTATATTTGCGGCAACATTACGAGGAGTCAAATTGCTTTCTAACTCTCCTTGACGTAATTGATAAAGTTTTTGTCTCCAATTATCATTACTAACTAATTCTCCCCACAATACAAATGGTAATTCTAATCTGGGTTGAATAATATCTGGATTTGCTAATCTAGATAATAAATTTTCTGCTTGAGTTGCAGGTACAGCAGATAAACTAGCAACAGAAACACGAGTTTCTTCTTCAGGATTAAGTTGAGTTACTACCCATAACACGTTTAAATCTTGAATAATTTCCTGAGTATCAAGACTATATGTTCTGTCAATTCCATTATAAGTAGCCGACGTTTTAATTTTTTCGTGGGTAGTATATCCCCATACTCGCATCGATAAGTCATCTGGATTTATTTGAACCGCTAAATAATAATCTCCTACTAACTTGGGAACATCTATCCATTCTTGGGGGATTCGATATTCACTAGTATCTATAGTTTTTTCGGGGATGATAATTAAACGTTTATTTCCCCAGTTTAAAGCAGTACCATTAACCACTTCCCAAAAGCTGGGTAGTAATGATTCATTTAATAAAATACTCGCTTGCGGTTCATATTCTGCTTGTAACCAAGGGAGAATAGTTTGCAGACAAATTTGATTTAAATATGCATTCCATTGTCCTTTTGCGCTGGGTTGCGACTGACTATGTAACCAACATTGTTGCGCTAAATCTGGGGATATTTGGAATTCTAATTGGGTTGGGTTTTCGGTTAGGAAAGTCATAGGATTGGGGATTGGAGAGTTAGGAATTAGGAGTTAGGAATTAGGAATTAGAATTAGGAGTTAGGAATTAGTAATGAGGAATTAAAATTTAACTCATAACTCATAACTATTTGTATAATGTGCTTGTAACCATTCCTCTAATACTGTGCTGATATACTTAACCACGTCGGAGGTTATAGAAATATGCAGGGTTTCTCGACACCAACTACTTAAGGTAAGTAATAATGATTCCCGTGTTTTCGATAACTTACGGGATACGGTATATTGTTGAATTGCTAACTCTTTCGCGATTTGCTGCTGGGTTAAATTCCCTTGGTAATAGAGTTCTAGCAGTTTTTGACCAGTAGTATCAAGAAGCGCGATCGCATCTTCTAAAAAAGCATTAATTTGGTTTCTTTGTTCGGTACGTGCTGTTTGTTCTTCCTGTTGAATCAATTCGGTTAATAAGGTTTCCCGAAATCCATCTACCAAGTCATCCTGCAATTCCCCCTCTTCATATCCTGGTTTGGGAGAATTCAGGGATTTTACCGCAGGATACAAATATTTACGAATTTGGTTCCCTGATTCCGTTAACCAACGTTCTATGGTTTCCTTTGTACATTCCCCACCTGGGGAGGAAAGGCGAGCGTGCATTTGGTTGTATGCTAATGCTACAGCTTGCCAAGTTTCCGGTTCTGGTGCCGATATTTGCCTTAACTGGGGGTTCTTTCGCGGTACATAAATGCTTTCAAAACAACTCCAAGCTAGTAAATAACGTTCGATAGTTGCGGCATCTAGCCCAGCATTTTGTAGTGATTCTGTCAAGAGTTTGCGACTAGTTTTGAGTAATAAAGCCCAATTATTACAAAAATCAGCTTCCTTATTTTGTCTTAGATAATCGCGAATGATATTACCAAAAGCGATACTAGCATAACCCTTGACGCTGCCACTGACATCAGGATTGCAGGATTTGAGGATTTTGGGAACAGATGCGATCGCAACTTGAAAAAAGTCTGGCATTTTATCGTTTGACTGTTGCGATCGGGGTATCATTTTGTTTACAGTCCAGTAGCAAGGTTCCTGTAAATAAGCAGACATATGTCCTAAAGCAATTTCTGGTTTTTCCGACTTCTGCCAAGATTTATGCCAATAAACAGCCCAAAAATCCTCATTAGCTTGATTTTCGCTTAATTGATTTAAGCAAGTTTTCATACTACGGTTTAGTTTAGCATCAGTTACCCAACCGCTAAAGCGATCGGATTCAAATTGTATAAAAGTCGAAAAAAGTTCGGTGATATTTTTACGTTGACGCATAATTAATTTAAAACTCAAAATTAAAATTCAATAAAACTAAAGTCTAAAAGTCATCATCAAGTAAATCACAAAGGTTCAAAAAATTAAATAGACTTTACTATACTGAAAACGATTAAGAATTAGACTTGTTCTCTATCAAAAATGATATTTCTAAGCCTCTCCCCTTAGTAAGGGGAGAGGTTGGAGAGGGGTTCTATATTAGTCAAATTTTAAGCCATTTGCAGTATAATTTATATACTCATTCTAAGACATATTTATTTATAACTCCTAACTCAAACTACCAAGGATTTCCAATTAATGTAAATCCAGCCCAATAATAAGGATGGGATAACTCGCGATTATCAAGATTCGCAACATTTGCAGGTAAAGAACCACTTCCACGAATTGCCGGATTATTTTTTAAAGTTACCTGTTGTTTAAGCATAGCAATTTGAGTTTGTCGCAATGCTTCTGATTTAATTGGATTTGCTTTAAGTTGTTGATAAAACTGAGTCATCAAAGCGAGTGTACCCCCATCATCCACTGTCCAAAGACTAGCTATAGCAGCTTTTGCACCCGATTGTACAGCCAAACCAGCAAAACCCAACTCAGCTTGTGGATTACCCAACGCAGTACGACAAGCACTTAATACTAATAGCTGTACTTTGGGTTCATTTAAATCCAAACTTTTGATTTGATCCAAGCTAACTTGTGTATTCCAAAACTGAATATAAGATTGTTTCACAGAACCCGGAGAAAATTCGGCATGGGTTGCGAAATGTACAATTCCAAAGGGAAAAATAGCGCGTTGTTTCTTCAAATTTGTGATGGTAAATTCTTGATTTAAGAAAGATTTACCTTGCCATTTATTACTAGTAATACTAGATAATTCTACAGGAACAGCAGGTAAAGGTTCTTTATTTTTAAACTGTGATGCACCCATTGCCAAAACTTGAGTTTTTGTAATATTTGTAAGTTGAAAATCTAGTAAATTAAAAGCTGGAATAATCCCCAAACTATATTTCTCAACTAAAAACCTTTTTCCATCAGAAAGTGCCGCTAAAGGAACAGTTCGCAAACCACCACCTAAACAAAATATCAGATTATTAATTTTTTGTCCTTGTAATTCACTTTCCAAAGGAGCAATCAGCAAATCATATACTTGTTTTCCCGAATTTAAATACTCACTACGCTGAGAATTAGGACTAACAATAGTAGTGCGGAAATTACTGACTAATTTAATTAAAACCTCTCTTTTCGCTTGGGAAATTCGCTTGTGAATTGGTGCTTTTCCTGGTGTCACCAAAATTAATTCGAGATGATTAGGTGTAGGGATAGCGTAAATTAAAGCACTTTTTGTGCCATTTTGCTGGGATATTTTATTGAGAGTCTGCCTAATCTCTTTAACTTCAATGACTCGATTAGAAGGTAATTTTCCCTCTACATATTCCTCATACTGCTGCTTCCATCCCAGTTCCACATGCATAATTGCCGAGTTTATATCCTTATTATCAAGGAATTTTTTGAGAATTTGGGGATTGAGACGGGATAGAGGAAGTGTACTAGATTTTGCTGGTGGAGAAATAGCCTTGAGTGGTCGTGTTTGGATTTTTAGACCATACAGCCCAATTATAGATAAACTGAGCGTGGAAACAGCTAGTAGAGTTAGCTTAATTTTGTTCATATCCTTGTAGATACACCAAGTGCGATCGTTATTTCCGCAAGCTCTATACCTGATTTTTATGACTCCACAAAAATTGTACAGTTCCTCGTCGGATTTTGGATTTTTAAAGATGGATAGTGATGCAATTTTACAGGATTTTTAGATTACCCTTCCCTTTATTTCTCTGGGTATTTATTGTCTCCGTGGTTAGTTTCCTCAAAAAGTAGCAGATTAATGCCTAAGCGTAAAGCGCACGCTCCGTGTAGCTTTTTCCCCGGAGGAGTATGG
>NZ_NTFS01000416.1 GCF_002289455.1 Brunnivagina elsteri CCALA 953 | reverse complement strand
GTCGCAAGACACTAGAAAAGATTGCTTAAAGTTACACCGTGGACTTTACTAGGTTTACCTAGATTTTTAGAAGCGGTTGAATCGTAACTCTGTGTTGAGGACTTTCATAACTTGAGTGTCCCTGCTCATTTTCTGAGGAACCCATGAGAAAAGTACCCCCAGGAATTGCAATCATGTCTAAATTCACACCATTCCCCAAATTTTCTTTAAAAAATTCTGCATGTCTCTGACGTTCAGCAATTTCCTGCTGAAGTGGAACCAATATCCGTTGCTCAATCGTACGAATATCATCATCCCGCAATCCTAAATATTGTCGATAGTCTTGCAAGTCATTTTCTGTTGCTGCACTAAAGGGATATTGCACTTTGACAGCTTCCACCAAAGCTTGCTCATACTCCTGTAATTTGCGTTGGTAGTCTCGATAGGGTTGGAGAACTTGCGCTTGAATTTCCCTCGCTTCATCCTCCGCTAAACCCAACTCAACCCGCTTCGATTCGAGTATTCTCAAAGCAAACACAGAAAATTCACCTTGTCCCTGTTGAGCGCGAATTACAGCTTCTTGGGTATATTCTTGCTTGGCTACATCAAAGCTAATTGTGGGGGCAATTGGTGCAACTGGGGTAACTATTGAAGTAAGTGCTTCCAACGCAGTAATTGCCGAAGAATAACGCAGGGTAAAATGACGACGCACCATCTTCGATATAACTTCAGCTAAATTATCACTGATTTGCGGAGCTTCCTGTCGCCAAATTATTTCCCCTGTTTGTGGGTCTTCTGGCAAATCAAAGGGTAAAATTCCCGTTAGTGCCTGGATTGCTGTCATCCCCACTGCATACACATCGCTACCCAAACAGGGTTTACCGTTTTTCTGCTCGTTTGGCATATAACCACCAGTACCAATGACAACACTGGAAGCTATTTCTCCCTGAGTATTTAGCATGAGGGTTCCCAGTTCTTTGACTGCACCAAAGTCAATTAAGAATATTCTCCCACCTGGACATTGCCGCATCAAGTTTTCGGGTTTGATGTCGCGGTGAATTACTCCCTGTTGATGGACAAAAGACAAAACACCCAAGACATTTTCTAAAAGTTTGCTGACATAACCTTCACTGAGTTTTTTCCCAAAGGTGATTTCTTGGCTTAAATCCTGTCCTTCAATAAATTCTTGAACTATGTAGAGATTGTCCTGTTCGGTGAAATGTGCCAGTAATTGGGGAATTTGGCTGTGTTTTCCCAATCGTTCTAAAATAGCCGCTTCTTTTTCAAAAAACTCAATCACACGGGGATGGGTTTGGTTAGGACGCAATTGCTTAACTACACACAACGGTTTACTCGGTTGAAGATTATCCTGTGCCAGGAATGCGATCGCAAACCCACCTCCACCCAATACTTTAATGATTTCGTAGCGTCCTACAAGTATATCCACTAGTTTCACCGCAAACCGTATGTACTGAGCTTGAGTATATTTCTTGTCTCTAGTTTCGTGCAAGCATTGGAAGAAATTTTAAACACGGTAAAAAAGAAGCGACAATCTCAAAAAAACCAGGTTTCTCTCTAACCAAGCACGACTGAACTTTGAAGCATTACCCATTAGAAACCCGGTTTTTCCCTTCACCGAATGCTGAATGTCGCACAGGTATTTGAGGTTTTCCCGTTTGGGGAGAAATCGGGTTTCTGGTTTTATCGTACTAATTCGAGATAATTCGTGAGGGAGAAACCCGACTTCTTGAGATTATAACCAGATGGCGATACTTCGCAGGAGTGGTCTTTGACCATCGCACTTCCTTTCACCAATCCCGTAGGGGCAAACGGCTGTTTGCCCTTGTTTATGTATTCAAACAAAAAGCACTATAAAAATTGCGACAAAACTATAACAAAAATTACTGATTGACAAAAGAATATTAATATGGTTATGCGAATAATAACCTTGATGCGATCGCGATCGGCAAAAGTTGTGAAAAATTTATTTCTTCTGCTAAGAGTGCATCTACAAAATACAAATAACTGGATAGACCCACCAAAGCTGAACGGCAAGTTATAATTTTCTAGCAGACAAGTATTGTAAATTATTATGACTAGCCCCCTTGTACAAGCATTTTTCGTTGGTAGAGCCGTAGCTGAAGTATTAAGCGAACGTCTAGAACACACTGTCACAGACGCTTTGAGCGAACTTGGTAAATTTGATGCGGAAGCACGGGAGCAAATGCGTCAGTTTACAGATGACGTAATCGAACGAGCAAACCGAGCATCTGAAGCCGCAGGTACAGGTGTTGGTGTCACTGATGTGGGAACAAGTGGTTCGGAACCCGTTGATACCCAAGCAACAATTGATGACTTACGTGCTGAGATTGCCGATCTCAGGAAAGAAATACGAGTTTATCCCTCTAATGCTGGTTAATTAGGGAATTGGACATTGGGAATTGGATATTGGGAATTGGGCATCAACACAGATATAAATGACACAGGACAACCAACCAATAACCATTAACAAACCCATTAACAAACAACAATTTAAAGTGACTTTTTTTTCCGGTGACTCATTTAAAAAATCAACGGTACGCAAAGCATATGGAAAAGGGTTATTCAGATAAGGCATACCGTTGGAACCGCGAAAGCTATTCTAGTAAGCGGCGTTTTATCGATATTTGGTCGTTTGTGCTGACTTTGATGTACAGACTGTGGCTGTATAACAAATCCTGGAGTTATCCGGGGGGAGTGACAGACGCAAAACAAGCAGCACGTCGGAAAATCCTGGCTATCTGGATTCGCAATACCCTACTAGATTTAGGACCAACTTTTATTAAGGTTGGACAATTGTTTTCGACTCGTGCTGATATTTTCCCCTCTGAGTATGTTGAGGAATTGTCAAAATTACAAGACAGAGTTCCTGCTTTTAGTTACACCCAAGTCGAAACTATTATTGAGAAGGAATTGGGTAAAAAAATTCCCGATTTATTCCACAGTTTTGAACCCATACCTTTGGCTGCTGCCAGTTTGGGACAGGTTCACAAAGCAGTTTTGCATTCCGGGGAAGCAGTTGTAATTAAGGTACAACGTCCCGGTTTAAAGAAGTTATTTGAAATCGATTTACAAATCCTCAAAGGTATCTCCCGCTACTTCCAAAACCATCCGAAATGGGGCAAGGGCAGGGATTGGATGGGTATTTATGAGGAATGCTGCAAAATTCTCTGGGAAGAAATCGATTATCTTGGCGAAGGACGGAATGCCGATGCTTTCCGGCGTAATTTCCGTGGCTATGATTGGGTAAAAGTTCCCCGTGTTTATTGGCGTTATACTTCTTCGCGGGTACTTGCCTTAGAATATGCCCCTGGGATTAAAATTAGTCAGTATGAAGCCCTAGAAGCGGCTGGATTAGACCGGAAACTACTAGCACGTCAAGGTGCCCAAGCTTACCTACTCCAGCTTTTAGATAATGGATTTTTCCATGCCGATCCCCACCCTGGAAATCTTGCCGTTAGTCCCGATGGTGCCTTAATTTTTTATGATTTTGGGATGATGGGACGGATTAAGTCCAATGTCCGTGAAGGTTTAATGGAAACCCTGTTTGGGATTGCTTCCAAAGATGGCGATCGCGTTGTCGAATCGTTGGTAAATCTAGGGGCAATATCTGCAACCGAGGATATGGGACCAGTGCGACGCTCTGTTCAATATATGCTCGATCACTTCATGGATAAGCCGTTTGAAAATCAGTCCGTTGCTGCAATTAGTGACGACTTGTACGAAATAGCTTATAATCAGCCGTTTAGGTTTCCCGCAACTTTCACCTTCGTCATGCGTGCTTTCTCAACGCTTGAAGGTGTCGGTAAAGGGTTAGACCCTGATTTCAACTTTATGGAAGTCGCCAAACCTTATGCAATGCAGCTTATGACGAATATGAATGGTTCTGAGGGGAATAGCTTACTAAATGAACTCAGTCGCCAAGCTGTCCAAGTTAGTTCTACCGCGCTAGGACTACCGCGCAGGCTTGAAGATACCCTCGACAAGCTCGAACGTGGTGATTTGCGAATGCGTGTACGTGCGATCGAAACTGAGCGTTTATTACGAAGACAAAGTAACATTCAATTAACCACTACTTACGCGGTGATTATCGGTAGTTTTACTCTTTCTGCATCGATATTATTGGTTAAAGATTATATATGGTTGGCAGTATTTGTAGCTCTGGTTGCTGCGTTATTATCGTGGCTCATGATTAGACTACTTTTGCGTCTCGACCGTTATGACAGAACGTATTAAAAATTACTTGTAGAAAATTAGACATTTATGAAAATAAACTTTATTGGTGCTAGCGACCCAGGACTTATTCGTACTAGTAATCAGGATTCTTTTTATACTGACCCTGAAGGTAGGTTTTTTATTGTTGCTGATGGTATGGGTGGTCATGCGGGGGGTGAAGAGGCTAGTCGAATCGCCTCCCAAGAGATTCAAGCTTACTTAGGAGCGAATTGGGGTTCTGATATTCCTTCGGATAAATTGCTTGAAGAAGCACTTTTGCGAGCGAATGAAGCAATTATTAGTGACCAGCAGAGCCATCCTGAACGCTCGGATATGGGCACAACTGCTGTGGTGGTAGTTTTTCGCGAAGATTCCCCTGTATGTGCCCATGTAGGCGATTCTCGCTTGTACCGTTGGCGTGATTCCCAACTTAACCAAATCACCGAAGACCATACTTGGGTTGCACGTGCCCTCAAAGTCGGCGATATTTTACCTGATGAAGCCCGCATTCATCCCTTCCGACATGTACTTTCTCGCTGCTTAGGACGGGAAGATTTACAGCATATTGATGTTCAGAACTTCGATGTCCAACAAGGCGATCGCTTATTATTATGCAGCGATGGTTTAACGGAAGAGTTGGTAGATGAGAAAATCGCTACCCACATGCAAGATACTTCCATGCTTGATAAAGCCTCTATTGGATTAATAGAATCTGCTAAAGAACACGGTGGACACGATAATATTACTGTCGTATTAGTTGCGATTGATAATTAATTTTGGGTGTTGGGTATTAGACATAGGAGCCCCAATATATAAGGGCTGGGATACCCAGCCCCTACGATTGATAATTATATAATTGGGATATTTGATTTTCTGGAAGTCCCTAAGTCTGCCGTTAGGCATAGCGGAGAGAGGCTTTTATCTGGCTTTTCCCGTTATCTCCTTAATGGAGCGATCGCTTACTATACCCCTAGCCTAGGCTGTTGACTTTGTTGGTTTTTAGGCGATTTTGCGGAAAATTATTCGTGTTCTTTTTTGTTTGTGGAAAAACGGCTTTTCCAGCCGTTTTTCCACAAAAATAGTCACATACTTTCTGCATGAACCCTTATGGGCAAAAGGGTACAAAGTTTACAGCCTACCCCTAGCCTAAAGCCCTATTCTCTCGTGACTCATTGTCATTAAAATTAAACTGCTGAGAATCAGATATGGTGTAAAACCTTTGCTATTTCGTTGTTTCACGACTTAATGGAAAAAGTCAGAGGCTTTTATAGAACAACACGGTATGCGTAAAACTCAGGGCTTCAGCCCTGAGATATAAGCGACACGTAGCTTGCTTCCCG
>NZ_NTFS01000415.1 GCF_002289455.1 Brunnivagina elsteri CCALA 953 | reverse complement strand
GGGCTAACCTGTAACATCTGATGCAGAATTAATATTAATTCTGCATCAGATGTTACAGGTTAGCCCTTGAAATTAACTACGACTGGACAGCACCACTTTTTCTAATCTCCAAAAAAAGTAGAAAAAATAGTGGGTAAAAGTTTCACCCGCTATTTTTCACGAAAAAGTGATTTGGCAGTTCAAACTGGTGCGGGTTCTAAGGGAGAAAACGCTTCCAAGCAAGCCACTGAGGAACTTATGTTAACTAATGCACAGACACTTACTGAAACTAAACCTCAAAGACAAACTCAGGAATCAACTAGCACCTCTGGCAACAATACTGAAAAAGATGAAACCACCTAAGCTAACGAATATTTATTAAAGTCGTTTGCCACTAACAAAACAAAATCGACTGCCAACTAAACTAAAATAATCGAAGCTTGCGCGACGTAAGTCGTTCGCTACAGAGAATAATGGAAAACCCATATATACGCTACCCCCACGAAACATTTCCTGAGCGTCTGTTAAAACTAGCGTTGTTATTTGCGAAGATTCAGCATCTTGACGACGAAACAGTAAAAGCAATCATGGCAGATCCATCACTGCTCAAAACGGAACACCTCAGACAAGAAGATCGAAGTGATTTCGCCGTTTAGAACGACCACGCGATCAACGAATTTTCGATACAACTCTCTTTTTTCTTTGCTTGGGAGCGTTTCAAGGAAACGCCCGTCGCCAAAAGTCTGGATTAGCTCAAATCGCAAGCTAGCACCAATACTGCTGACTTGCACGTTTTGCTGTTCGATCGATTGAATTTTGAGTATGCTTTTATCAATTGCCTCAGTAATGATCGCATCTTGAGGCATCTTTCTAAGCATTTCCACCCTAACTTTAAGCTCTGCCACCTCTGGTGATTCCTGTGGATTGGGCTGGTTAGTCACGGTGTAATTAGCCAATGTTTTTGCCTTTTCTGTCAAAACGGTATCAACCGCATCGATTACTCTCTGTAGTGCTACTCCAGCTTTATTAGTGCATCCGTTCTCACCGTAAACGCGACGATGTTTACACCTTAAAGCCATTGCCTTTTTCTTATCGTGGACGTAGCATTTACCACCACAGCAACCACAATAAATCTGACCTGATAATAAAATTTCACCCACCCCGGAATTACCAGTAAAATTTTGCCCCCACCGTCTGCGGTTTTCTGCCATCAGAGATTCTATTTGGTGGTATATCTGTAAAGATATCAAGGCTTGATGAGTGTCTCTCCTGATATCCCAGTTCTCAGGGTTTACCCTGTTATATTTCACGTTGTACCGGGTATGTCCCTGTAGCACAGGATTCATCAGCCAAGAACGTAAGCCTACAGGCGAGAATTTCAATCCGTAAGTTTCATTTATAAAATGAGCCGTACCCCGAATAGATGCTCTATTATCGAGAAGATAAGTCACGATCGCAGATGCGACTTCCCACTTGCTTTTTCCAGTTTCCCCAATTATTGATAAGTCAGGTACATACCTTCCGTCTGCGCGGGTATATCCAAAAGGTGGTTGATATGCTCGATTTTGCTCTTTAAAGTGAGCTATTCCATGTTTAACCCTGTCTTGCAGCAAACGCGATTCAAACTCAGCTAATCCAGCCATTTGGTTAATGGAGAACCAGCCGAACGGAGAGGAAGTGTCATCTACAGGAGCATCTAAAATAATTAACTTAACTTTTAATTCCTGAAACTCTGCGATCGCGCGGTGAATTGTGACCACCGATCGCGCTAGCCGATCGACCCGTGTTATAACAACTTCTGTGACTTGTCCAGTCCTGCACATTACCAACAACTTATTAAAGTTTTTTCTCTTATCGGATTTCCCTGACTCAATATCAGAGAAGATCAACGTACATCCAGCCTTTTCAATCCTGGCAGTTTGTTGCACTAATGCGTCTTCCTGCTCAAACGTTGACACGCGAACGTAACCAACGCGCATAAAATATCCTCAAATCCAATAAAAAGTATCTTACACCAATTTTGTCCCTTGTAAATCCGACAAGCGAAGGAAATGTCCAACCAAATAGCATGACTGTACCATGCATGGTGAACAAACCGTTATATACTGTCCGATCGACTAGATCGGCTTCAGGAGTGAGTAGTTCACCCCGCATAATCATCGCGAAGATGCCACCAACTAAAAGGAAAAAGAATGAAGTTACAAGATATTGAATCCCGATTACTTTGTGGTCGTGACTGAAGCTGAAGTAAGTTTTCCAGGTTGTCGGGGGTAGATGGTGATGTTTATCTAAGACAACGCTGGGAAGTCTTTCAACGTTGGTATTTGTCATGTTTGGAGTGGTGTGATGGGCATTGAGAATTGGGCATTTTGCTGAAAGTCCAAAGCTTGTACTGAGGGACAGCGAATGTATCTAAAATCGAATCAGCCTGAATAATTAACTATCGGAGGTGCTGCGGGTACTACTGTTTGCCAACCGTTTTGGAAGGGTTTGGATTGGTTAGCTGCGTATTCTTCAGCAGCTTGATTTTTGGCTGGAGCAGGTTTTTGATTTGCTGCTTTCTCTAACCAATGTTGATATTCTTCAGGTGAATCGACTACGACATTTGCTTCCATTGCTGCAAAGTATGTACCGCTAAATTGCGAGTCCATTAGACGGTATGTACCTTCGCGAGTCGGAGTGAATTCAAAGTCAATTGTTTGTTTGGGAATGATGTCTTGTTTAACTCGGAATGCAGGTACATAAAAGCCATGTAGAACATCTTCAGACTGCAATGCTAGGTGAATTCGCTGATTTGCAGGTAAGTGTAATTCAGTGCTGGAGACATTCTTGTAAGGATAGTGAAATTCCCAAGCCCATTGTTTTGCGATAACATTAATGGTTCCATTTCCGATAACTTCAGACTCTTGTTCAACAACTGGTTTTTTATCCCAAGGGAATGCATATGCCGATTCCATTGCTTTCGGCATCTGAAAATGCATGTGTTCCATTGGTCCGCGAATTGCCATTTGTTCGTAAACTTGATAGCTATAAGTTGCAATCCAAATCACCAGAGCAATGGGTATTGCTGTCCAAACGACTTCCAGGGCAATATTCCCTTCGATTGGGGGACCATCGCTGGTGTCGCTAGGTGCTGCCCGATGGAATACGATTGAATAAAGTAGGGTCACTGTGACACCCAGAAAAATAAATGATGCGAGTACGACTAGAAAACTAAATAAGTCATCAACTAGGTGCGATTCGGCTGCGGCTTGGACGGGGAACCAAGAATAGGATTGTTGTCCCAACCAGAGACTTGCCGCAGTTATCGCGATCGCACTCACAATGATTACAAAGATGTTTCGGATAATCATGGTGGGAATGGGGAATTGGGCATTGATTATTAACTACACGAACCAACAACCAATAACTATTTTAAAAATAAATTGGGGTTTTCACCTGCCCGGAGCAGGTAATCGGCTGTGTTATGGACTCCAAATTCAGCTGCGAGTTGTGCGCCTAATGTACCATGTATGTATAGCAAAAACATGACTGCCATACCCGCGACTAAGTAACCCCACTGAACTTGACGGTCTTCTTCTTTACGCCACACAAAACGCTGTAATCCTCGCCAAACTGTCATTCCGACGATGGTAGCTAGTAAGAAAACTCCTCCGACTCCGTGCCAGAGCATGGTTTCCATTGCTGCTAATCCCCAGGAACTTTTGACTGCGACTGTGGGTTCTGCCAGCATCATTTCGTAGAAACCAGCAGCTAGGGTGAAAAATGTGATGATTGACGAACCTAGCATGTTATACCAACCCACGTCGAAGAAGTTGGAACGTGCTGCTGGCAGTGCTAAAAATTTGAAGATGGGTTGTTGTAAGGGAAATAGTACCCCAACAAAATCAAAGGTAATGCCAATGATGAATAAACCCAGTGTGAGGTGAACTAAGTTTGGGTGAATTGGGAAAACATAAGGAAGTCCGTTTGTTCCCAGTTGCGATCGCAATTGTTCTATTAATCCTGTTTCCATTACAGTACTCCCTCTTTAATAGCTTCTACTACTGGTACTGTATGTAAGCCATATACCCAAACCAGTTCGTCTCCAAGGTAAACTTGCAAGAATACTAAGCAAGTTAAGACTAATCCTAATCCTAAATAGGGAATCGGTATTTGATTCGGGGTTTTTAAACGGATCGCATAACGCCAAGCTGTAATCGTTGCTATGACTCCAGACATTGACCAACCGATTAAAGTATGCATACTCAATACTGGTTGCACTACGTCGTAGGGTTTGGCTAATCCCGCTTCAAATTGTCCGAAAATAATGGCGACGAAAATCGCTACTGTCGCAAGGCACATATTCCACCAACTCACCTCGAACAAGCGGGGGTTTTTGGTAAAGTAACCAATTACATCGCAGGTAAAGGCAAATAATACCATCGCAATCACAAAATGAACCAAAATTGGATGGATGGTGTCTGGATATGGTAGGTTATGGTCGTTTAATTTGGGAATTAGGTCAAGCATGGTGTTCTCCTGGGTGCATCTCCTAAATGAAATAAAACTTTACAGACCGCTATTTCAAATTTTAAGGATTTGGCTAATTTAAAAAGTTTAAATTGCGACTTTTATGATTTTTTTATCTTTATTTTTTATATTTATTTTTTGTATATGGTCACTATAAATGTAGCAGTTGCTTGTCGCAACGCTGAAGGAATCAATATTACGGATGCTTTCGTATTTGTCTCAATTTTTCGACATTATCTTAATGGCTATTAGTTATTTATATACAGATGTAGATTCACTTAATTTTGTACTTGAATTACATTTTCAGAGATTGAAAAGTCTATGAATTATAGTTTGTGGGTAATCATCCTCTAAGTCGTTACCTGTCAACTCAATACTTTTGTTGAGCTAACTAAGCTAAATATCTCCAGAAGTAGATGACATTGTGAATCTCTTGATTTGATTATAGCTTTAGATACTCTGAAACAATATTAAATCGGTCAAATAATATTACTTATCAGTAACAATTGAATTGTTTAAAAGGTTAGCTAAAAACATTATTTTCCCAGGTAATTTATTTTTGGTATCCCAATTACATCCCTTACTTTCCCAACAATATGGGCTATTCTTTGCCTCGCCTACGTAAACAAAAATTAAGCTTAGTAAAGTTTTCATACACAACATTAAAACAATTCGCAATACTCGCAGAGCGAGAAGCTAAAGCTACGCAATTATGTTTTGTAACGGAGAGAAGTTTGTGGGGACGGAATACGACACACAAAACTACGGAGGATTTTACCCCGACACAAAACGCAAATCTTGCCACGGACGGGGATACGGACAGTGGCAAAGTTTGCACGCTGCCCTTCTATTGCTGGGGAATTAAACAGAACAAGCTTGTTAAGCAATTAATCTTGCAAATACTTGGTTTTTTGTGCAAAATTGTCTCAAATATGAAAATATTCAATTTTTTGATTTGCTTCGGCTCGAATTAGATATCCATCTAATCTAATCAAAAATTTAAAGTAAAAATAGAGGGATAAAAAACTTAAGAAAAAATTAAGACAAAACATTTAGATCGATGTGGTAATAGTAGCCAGTGTGCCATAAACTAAGGGTTC
>NZ_NTFS01000414.1 GCF_002289455.1 Brunnivagina elsteri CCALA 953 | reverse complement strand
TCATAATACATCTAAAATATTTGTCATATTACCTTTAACAGAATCACCACAAGCAGAAGTTATTGTAATTTGCGGATTGCCACTTGATTCTGATTTACTAGTAGATGTTTATGGTAAAATCGTCTCTAGTTTTTATCAAGCTAGTAAACAAAATTTTCTGAAAATAGAATTAATTGAAGCTGCAATTCTAGATTCCCTAAAATATCACTTTGGCTTTTTATCGTCGTCTCTTTATCAACGAAGATTTAATTTATTTTGCCAAAGACTCAAACAAATGGTTGTATATTTTGAGCCAGTTCTAAATTTAGAACCAGATGATTTATTTATTAGTGGATGGGAAGCTTTAGCACGCAATCCTGAAAATCATACTGCCCCGACAGACTTATTTACAGCCGCAGAAATGTGGGGTTCTAGATTTACTGTTGAACTCGATCGACATTTTCTCAGTGTTGCTTGTGAAAGCTACCGTCATGCTCGCAAATTAACACAACGACGTGCAGGGGATGTAGTACCTTTGTCTGTTAATGTTTATCCCGAATCAATTATGCGATCGGCTTATTTTGAAACGGTGAAGCAAATAGTTAAAGATAAGGTAATTTCACCGCGAAATTTAATTTTAGAAATCTCTGAAAAATCAGAATTGCCTCACTTTGATAATGGTATACGTTTGCAAAACCCACTGCAAACTTTTAAAAGTCGTTTAGTTGAATATGTTAGTCAGCTTAAAATTCGCTTTGCTATTGATGATTTTGGTGTTGGTTATGCTTCCGTGTCTCGATTAGCGGGGTTAAATCCATCCCATGTCAAAATCGATCGCGAACTTTTACAACATCATTCAAGCCATATTATTATTAATTTTGTTCACGAATTAGTTGGGGCAAATAATTTAAATCCAGCTAAAGTAATTGTTGAAGGCATTGATGAAACAATATCGATTAGTTTACGTTCTTTAAAAGAAATAGGTGTAAGTTACATTCAAGGACATTTGATTGGTAAACCTCAACCTGAAGTATATCGCTTAAGTCAAGATAAATATGATGAGTTGAAGAAAATGCTTTTACAATAACAGTATTTTTGTTTTGCTCGAATAAAACAAGGGCAAACAACCGTGGTTCCCCTACAGTACTCTCGATTTTCTATAGTTACAGCCAGCTAGCATATTGTACTGGTAGCGTTTCTACATTCTTCTAACGCAGTTCCTTGGCAGCGCGATAAGCGATCCTTACTGGTGCGATCGCGTAGCATTTCTCTGGCTAGAAGCACAATATCAGCACGTTGGTTACGAATTATCTCGTCAGCTTGTATAGCATTGGTAATAAAACCGACACTGGCACAGCCAGTGTCGGTTTTATTACGAATTTTTCCGATAGAGGTACTTGCCAACTTGCACCAAAAGGATATTTTTTGAAGTCAGGAGTGTTAAACCCCGAACTGCAATCGATTGAGTTGATATGGATCAAAAAGTTGTGGCATGATTTCCCCTGCTTTTAGTTGTTTGCACAAGAAGTTAGGGATTAAACATTAGCAATAATCCCTAATACCTATTTCTTAGTCAGTATTTTCAACTACCTATTCACTTTGTTACATGTACTGTGATAAAGTCTTAGTAAGTGTATTCTTGGGAACTGCGCCTACTACAGTATCAACCTGCCGACCTCCTTTAAAAACCATTAGTGTGGGAATACTGCGAATTCCATAATGGCTGGCAACCGTGGGATTTTGGTCAGTGTTCAGCTTCACGACTTTTACTTGTCCTTCATATTCGGCAGCTACTTCATCTACTACCGGAGTCACCATCCGACAAGGACCACACCAGGGTGCCCAAAAATCTACTAATACAGGTATTTCACTTTCTAAAACTTCTTGTTTAAATGTGGCTTCGGTCACATTTGTAACGGATGACATATTAGCCCTCTCCGTAGTATTTCGTTAGTTCGGTAAAATCGAATAACTAAAATATAGCCCTTTTTGTTAGATAATGCAAGGTATGAGATTTTTGTATCATCCAGATCGAAAAGATATGACATTGCCGGGAGTCCTATATGCTTTAGGAGACCCGGTGAGGTTAGAGATAGTCAGACTGCTGGCAACGAGAGGTGAGCAGTGCTGTGCGGGGTTTGACTTTGCGATCGCGAAATCAACGATGTCGAACCATTTCAAGATTTTACGTGAGTCTGGGGTTGTGTTAACTCGTAAAGAGGGAACGCAGCACATTAATAGCTTACGACGAAATGATTTAGATACTTTATTTCCCGGATTATTGAACGCTATATTACTTGCGGCACAGCCTTTAGAGATTTGTGCGGCAGCAAAAGAAGCGATCGCGATCGCAAATAATTAAATGTAGGGACGCGATACATCGCGTCTCTAATGTTTTCTTAATGGCAAAAAAATCAAATTTAGGATATTGAGATGATTCCTATATTCAGTTAATCCTAATTGAATTTTTTCAGGATATTTAGGATAGGAACAAGTATGAAATAATTTATCCCAAATAGTTAAAATACTAGCATAATTGAATTGAGTATCTTGAAAAGATTGAGAATGATGTAAACGATGAATATTTGGTGTGACGATAAGATAACTGAGGAATTTATCTAATTTCCAAGGAAGTGCCCAATTACTATGATGAAAAATTAATTCGATTGCTAAAGTAATTTCATAAAATAATAAATAACTTGGTTTAATTCCTAATAACCAAATTAAAAATAATTTAGGGACATTAGATAATATAACTTCGACTGTATGAAAGCGGTAAGCAGTCGAGGTATTCATCGACATTTCTGTATGATGGACTTGATGAAATTGCCATGTGATGTTTGAGCTATGCATTAACCGATGCCATACATACATGTATAAATCAATGATGACAAAAGAGATAGTAGCAGCTAACCAAGGTAACTCTACCAAATGCAAAAATCCCAACCAGAATTTTTGCTGCCAAATCTGGTGTAAAAGAAAAGCAATTGTCAGACTATTCACACTAACATTAATAACCCCCAAAAATAAATTTGGGTAAGTTCGCTGATTAAAACTATATTTGAAATGAAAAAAAGGAAAAATAGTTTCTAAAAATCCAAAAATTAAAACACTACTGAGTACAGTAAGAGATTTCCAATCCATCTTAGGTTTTCACTCCTATGACCAAATAAAATAATTAATGAAAAGGAGTTAGAATACTCCAAACAATTAAGTTAGGGGTTTAAAAATGAGGATTGTAATTTACCCCAACTCAAATGCTGATTCCATAGGTAATGAACGCAAATTTAATCAAACCAATATAGCGGAAGCAAGAACAGTTTAAGCTTGTTGCTGGTTAGTTGCTTCATGGTCTGATTTTCCTCTCTATAGTTAAAAACTGACTAATTTTTGGCTCATAATTCTTAATCTACCCATTTTTACACCAGGATTCATCAATTTTGTTTAACAAGCTGATTTATTTAATTTAATTTGGCTTATAGAATTCGTAAAGCGTCAAGCACTAGCTTGCATAACACCAATTAATTTTTATATGCTCTAGACAATAAGAGAACTCCACAGAAATAAATGCTCAATGACAACACAGGATCATTCATTTTGTGGCTTACTTTAAATTTAATTCAGGCATTCAAATTGCCCCTACTCATTCCATATGACAGCATCAACAGCATCGACACCAACATCAATGTGGAGTCCCCTCCGACAACCAGTTTTTCGTTCCTTGTGGATTGCTTCGGCAATTTCCAGCGTTGGTACTTGGATGCATGATGTTGGTGCAGCTTGGTTAATGAGGACGCTTGCACCAAACTCTCCAATACTAGTAGCGCTAATGCAAGTTGCAGCAATTCTCATTTTGAAACGATTTTGCGCCATTTCAGCGCTCCCCAGATTCGTTAATAATTGTAAAACCCTCTGACTGTAAAGGTTTCAATGTCATGAAACCTTAAAATGAGAATTGCTGTGCAAGTTGCATCCAGCTTGCCATTTTTTTTATTAGCACTTCCCGCAGGTGCGATGTCTTACGACGAGCTTCGCTAACGCAGATGTTATCGATCGCCGTAAAATGCTGTTATGGACGCAGACATGGATGCTGCTAGTTGCTGCTTTGTTAGGTATATTAACAATGGCAAATATAACAACACCTGGGATTCTGCTGGGTTTAACCTTTGCTATGAGCATTGCTAGTTCGATGAATATGCCCGTATGGCAAGCAGTGACACCGGAACTTGTAACTCCAGCCGAACTTCCACAAGCGGTTACACTTAGCGGTATAGTTGTCAACCTGTCGCGTTCGATTGGTCCAGCATTAGCAGGTATAATTATTGCCAGTTCAAGTATTGGCTTAGTGTTTTTACTGAATGCAGCGACCTTGATTAGTGTTATTTGGGTAATTTATAACTGGAAGCGATCGCATTCTGTAAGTGCTTTACCAACAGAGCGTGTAGTTGGAGCTATTCAAGCAGGGGTTCGTTACGTTCGTCATGCTCCCGTATTTCAGTTTGTTATATATCGAACAATCGCCTACATATTTTTTGCCAGTGGTTTATTTGCATTACTACCATTACTTGGAAATGCAAGCACTAGGGAGGATTCGTCGTCGAGACGGTGCGATTCAATGGGGACTATATCAGGATGTGTCTAACCCAAGTCGGTTTGTGGAGACTGTATTGGTTGAATCTTGGGTAGAACACAGGAGACAATACGATCGCGTTACAAATAGCGATAAAGTTGTGGAGGAGCGGGTACTTGTGTTTCATATTGCTCAAGAACCACCAAAACTATCGGAGATGGTTTACTCAAAGGATGGGAAGCAGTATCCTAGCCAAAACTGTGACTGAGAGAGTGTTTAAATAGTACTTGCTTAGAGAACTCCACAGAAATAAATGCTCTTCGGTTATTAGACATCGACCGAATTTAATTATGCGTTACCCAGAACCCTTATAGAGACTGCGAAGTTGCCGCGAAACTTTGCCACGGGGAGTATCCCCGTGGCAAGATTTCGAGAATATTCTGTCCCGGCACATTCGCGTAGCAATGCTACGTCTCTACCTCTTTTCCGGAGATGTCTATTCTGTAGCAAGCTACAAAATGACAACACAGGAACATTCATTTTGTGGCTTACTCTTAGACTGTTTTTTGGTGCTTTAAAATGGAAGGTTTGTTTCCTTTTTTTCTGTACTAGTTATCTTCATTCCAATCTTCGTTACCAAGTAAATCAATAATTTTGTCACGGAGTAAAAAATCATTTTCTTCTAACTCAAGCTCTACGCAAACCCACTCACGACCAGGAATAAATTTACACAAAGCATAAATTGGTTCATTACGCTGAACTTTTCCTTGTTTGACGAGTTGACGTGCTTCTTCTCTCAACACTTCTAGGTCATATTTAACAGTAGTATTCATACAAGATACACCCCTTATTTAGATAATTTACATGCAGTTTGCAAACCAATTTGCCCAACTTTAGTCAATATCCAACAACCACGTTGAAATGTTTCTTTACCCGCTTCACATTTAGGCTTACAGCACATTTCATTTGGGTGAGGTACACTCCCATCTGCGTACCCTGCGGGTAGGCACGGAGTGACTTCCAAAGGTAGCCGCATTAGACGAGCGTACATCGGAGAGGTT
>NZ_NTFS01000413.1 GCF_002289455.1 Brunnivagina elsteri CCALA 953 | reverse complement strand
GTAGAGACGTTGCACTGCAACGTCTCTACACACCAAAAATAGGAACGAAAAATCTTTAACCGACGAGTATTGAATGCCTAATGACTTTCAAGATAGTCGCGACAATAGAAGTTGTAAATTTTGAGATCAGGTTTCAATTACTTTTGTCGAAAGTCCAGCAATATCGTTTGATGCTGTTTTGCCTAATATGTAAATATCGATTTCGATTTTACCAATCCGAGCGACTTTGATTTCGGTGAGATTTTCCTTGATAACCTTGACTAAACTTTGATATTTTTTCACTGTTTCCTTTTCTTCTTCACCGTGCCAATCTTGTTCTGTAGTGGCTATTTCAAAAAATGGGTCAATCTCTACAATTTCAATTTGTGTATCCGATGGCTTCTCAAGTTGTTTGAGAATTAATTCTCGGTTGATTTCTGGTTTATCTGCTATAAATTTCCATAAGAATACATCAAAAGGATATTCCGATTCACTTGGAAATAATAAGTTACTAGATGCTTGTTTAAGTTTTTCAAGTAAGATTTGATTTGGGTTTTGGCTAGAGTCTGACATAGTTTATAAAAAAATAATCAAAATAATTTTAATTATGAACCATATTGGAACATAGAATTCAGAGAATAAATGAATATTTTATAACTGATTTACCTTATTTAAATTGTGTTCATCCTCAATCATCCCATCAACATTAATATTCAACAACCCCCGTCAACAGTTATAAACCATTGTTCAATAGGGAAAGCCCTCTTTAAGAAGACTAAATTCAAGCAATTTTCAAAATTCTCGTATACACTAGGAACTTGTGAAATTTCGACCTATACGCAAACAGAGAAGATTGATGTTGAAAACAATTTTACGGTGTGCAGGATTAGTAATTACTTGTTGTGCGATCGCAGCTTGTAACGAAACCAGTAATACTCAACAATCCTCTAACCCAGGAGAAGCAACCAGCAGTCCATCATTAGCTGCATCAACTGAGACTACAACTCCCACTACATCAACTATAACAGCATCCCCGACAACTACTTCTACACCAGCAACAACTAAAACCGACGCAAAAAACACAGTTACCACAGCTTCGGGATTAAAATATGTTGACCTCAAAGTAGGTAGTGGTGCAACACCAAAAACAGGTCAAACAATTTCTGTTCACTATACGGGTACTTTAGAGAATGGAACCAAATTCGATAGTTCTCGCGATCGCAATGAACCGATTGAGTTTCCACTAGGAACTGGAAAAGTAATTCCAGGTTGGGATGAAGGTTTAAGTACAATGAAAGTAGGTGGTCGTCGTCAATTAATTATCCCTGGTAAATTAGGTTATGGTGCGGCTGGTACTCCTGATGGTACGATTCCCCCTAATGCAACTCTACTTTTTGATGTTGAGTTAATGGGTATTAAATAAACCGAAGACTTGCATTGGGGACTTCCAGAGAATAAAGTATCCCAACTACACATAGCATTTTCCGTTTAGATGCAATACAAATCAGGGCAAACAGCCGTTTGCCCCTACAATTTGGGATAATTTATTCCTTGGTGTTCCCTAAAACTACATAATCGTACAAACTCCTACTGATTTATACTGACTACTTAAGTGTTACCATTCGATGCATAAGTTGTTTTTGTAACTACTGATACTCACCTTTTGACAGTGAATTTATCTCTGTAAAGGAAAAGTGAAGATATTGAAATCTTTGTAAAAAGTAAGGCAAAAGCTGGTATATGGTCGTTTTCGAACGGAGTTAACATCCCTGAGAGATAACTTTTTACTCAACTATCCTCAATTATATTTATCAAAACTTTATAATAAATGACGGATATCACACTTTCAGTAAGTATAATTGAGGTATAATTTTCACAAGTATGCATCTATCGGAATCAGTAAGTATATCACTAGGGCGTAAGTAACTTTACTACTATGTTGATTGAAGCGAAGCTTTTTGTTTTATTGCTTCAATACTTACTAGATATTATTATTTTTGTTGTATTCCGCGAATATTGACTCCTTGTTAAGATAATCGGCTAGATTTTAGATAATTTGATGAGTTATTGGAAGTGTGTATCTGAAACTTTAGGTTGAGTTTCAGATGTTTTTCAAATCCATATTTTGCAAAGATATGCAAGTGATGTGGGTTTTATTTACTACCATTTGAATCTGAAATAATTCAAGTAAAATCCCTTAAACATGTCAGATAAGATAGTTTTCATCTGGTTTTAATTTTGATGCTCTAAAGTCTCAAAGTCACTCCAGAATAACTTTTATCTTGTTTTTGAATCTGATTGTGGAGAGTATCGAGATGCCAAAAAAGTGCGATCGCAAGTATTCTCACTTATGGTTATCTTGAAGTAATATTTTGTCTAATTAATTTTTTATTTCAGACTGATACTAATAATTCATCTAGGGAAATAGCAACTTTTATGCAGAATATGGAAACTAAAGGTTATTTAGAAGAAATCGACATCCAGCAATATTGGTTAGTCTTAAAACGTCGCTGGTTAATTGCAGCAACAGTATTTTGTGCTTCAGTCGGGTTATCGGGATTAGTTGTATTAAGGCAAAAACCTCAATACGAAGCAAGTGGAATGCTACTTTTCAAATCAGATCGAACTTCATCACTGACGAAAGTAGGAGAAAAAATCGGTGATTTAGAATCTTTAATGCGTGAGGGAAACCCCTTACAAACACAAGCTGTAATTGTCAACTCTCAACCAATTTTGCAAGAGGTTATTAATAATTTAAACTTAAAAGATAAAGATGGAAAACCTGTTGATGTAGAACTATTTAAAGTACTAGTTGAACCTGTTGTTGGTACGGATGTTATTAAGGTTTCTTATCAATCTAACAATCCAGAAATGACAGCAGAAGTCGTTAATCAGGTGATGAACACCTATATTAAAAATAATATTCAGTCTAATCGTACCCAAGTTTTTGCAGCTGGTGACTTTATTAGAAAAAGATTACCTTCTTCTCGCGCAGAATTAGAAAGAGCAACTGAAGCGTTGCGTAGATTTAAAATTCAGAATAATATTGTCCAGCTACCACAAGAAGCAACAGCAGCGATTACCAATATTAGTAATCTCAACGAGCAAGTCAGTCAAAATCAAGCTGCACTAGCAGATATTATTGCTCAAGAGACAGAACTTAAAAAACAATTAAACTTAGTCGGAGAAGAAGCTGTAAACATTACTTCTTTAAGCCAAATACCTGGTGTACAAGAAGTTCTAGGTGAACAACAAAAAGTGCAAGCAAAACTGGCTACACTCAAGGCACGATACACAGATGAGCATCCTGCGATCGCAGACCTAAAAAGTCAGGAATTAGCTCTCAACTCTTTGGTGAAACAACGAGTTGAACAATCTTTAGGAAGTGGAAAAATAGGAAGTACAAAAAATATTTCTCCAACCAATTTACAGATAGGAAAAATTAAAGAAGACCTTGCAAGTCAATATGTACAATTATTGGCACAACGTCAAGGTTTGGAAAAGAAGGTTCAGACTTTATTAAATATCCGAGAAGGTTATCAAAGAAAGCTGAGTATATTACCAAATTTAGATAAGCTACAAACTGATTTAGAACGCAAATTCAATATTGCTCAAACAGATTACCAAAATCTAGTTGCCAGACTCCAAGAAATTGAAATTGTAGAAAAACAAACAATTGGTAATGCTAGAGTTGTTCAACCAGCACTCGTTCCTAAAATAGCAGCGATGTCGAAAATGACATTACTTTTATTAGGAGGTGGTGTATTTGTGGGTTTATTAGTAGGTATAGCAAGTGCATTTTTTATAGATTTAATTGATAGGTCTCTGAAAACAGTTAAGGAATCTGAGAAGTTTTTTGGCTATACTATGTTGGGATTTATTCCGAAGTTTGAACCCAATAATACCCACAGTTCTTTGCATCAAATAATGGGAGATAATGTGTCCCCCCGTGTTATTGTTGCTTCTTCTCCTCGTACAGTGATTCACGAAGCATATCAAATGCTGCAAGCAAATCTCAAGTTTATTAGTCATAAGAAAGTTTGCACAATTGTAGTCACAAGTTCAGTTGCTGGTGAGGGGAAATCAGAAGTTACTGCAAACTTAGCGGCAATCATTGCTCAATCAGGAAGACGAGTTTTACTTGTTGATGCGGATATGCGTCAACCATCACAACATCACCTTTGGGGTTTGATTAATTCATCAGGTTTAAGCAATATCATTGTTGGTCAAGATGAATTTTCACTAGCAGTAAAAACAGTGACGAATCATTTATCTATTCTGACAGCTGGAGTACAACCACCTAACCCGTCAGCTTTAATCGATTCTGAAGGAATGTTATCTTTAATCGAGAAAATTTCTGAAAACTATGATTATATTATTTTCGATACACCTCCTTTAGTTGGAACTGCGGATGCGGCAGTTCTTGGAAAAATGGTGGATGGTGTTTTGCTAGTAGCAAGACCTAAAGTCGTAGACTCAGTAAGCGCTCAAGCTGCCAAGTCATTATTAGAACGTTCTGAGGCAAATGTTTTAGGAATTATTGCCAATGCTGTAAATCTCAAACAAGAACCAGATAGTTACTTCCACTACTCTGATTCTAGGATTAAACATAGTGTTGCAGAAATAGAATCTGCGGGGGGAAAACTGGCTCCTAAGTCATTTTCTAAATAAGTTCCCAAATTAAGTTTTATCTCATAAATAAATCAAACCAAGACTTCTGCACTTTAACTTTGAGTCAAATAAAATACTGAGGTACTAATTAAATGTCAATCAGCCAAGTGGCACTTTTTTTGACTAATGGACTCCTATCAATAAACACATCTTTATTACTTATTATTTGTGTTTTCTTCCTAATTGAATGTATTGCTTCCCGATTTGCAAGAAGCTGTAATGAAAACCTAGATAATTGGCAAAATACGCAAGTTAGTATCATAGTACCTGCTCACAATGAAGCAACTGTAATTGGTTTAACATTAGACACATTAAATTCAGTCTTAAAACCACAAGACAGCTTAATTGTAGTTGCTGATAACTGTAATGATGCTACAGCCGAAATTGCCCGTGCTAAAGGTGCAACAGTGATTGAACGATACGACAGTGAAAACAGAGGTAAAGGATACGCTTTAGATTACGGAATCAAATTCCTCAAATCCCAACCTCCCGATGTCGTCATCATTATCGACGCTGACTGTACAGTGCATCCAAACGCGATCGCACGACTAACAGAATCCGCGATCGCAACCCAAAAACCAGTGCAAGCAACTTACTTGATGACCACACCAAAAACCTCGAAATCATCAAAAGAGTTGTTAGCAGAGTTTGCCCAACTGCTCAGGAATTTAGTTCTTCCACTGGGATTGAAACGTTTAGGACAGTCTTGCTCTTTGAAAGGTACGGGTATGGCTTTTCCTTGGCATATCATCAGCAAAGCAAACTTAGCGAATGGTCACATTGTAGAAGATTTGAAGCTTGGTTTAGACCTTGCGATCGCAGGACACAGACCAATATTTTGTCCAGAAGCAAGGGTAACTTCCTATTTTCCCCAACAGTCGGAAGCTATTAAAAGTCAAAGAACTCGTTGGGAGCATGGTCATTTACAAATGATTCGGACTTATTTACCAATTTTGCTCAAA
>NZ_NTFS01000412.1 GCF_002289455.1 Brunnivagina elsteri CCALA 953 | reverse complement strand
TATATCCGCGATCGCATTTCTTTGATCGGAAATATCCCATCTTTGGGCAGTATTATTCGGGACAAATCTTCGCTTAACCCGTTTGGTTGGTCGTGGATGCCAGAATAAATCTTTACCCCGAAGTATTGATGGGATACTACCAAACTAACCATTAACCACCAACTAATTAACTATTTCAAAATAATAAAAAATCAGAAAGGACACCGACGACTGGCCGTGTTTCGTCTCGGTGTCCTTGCTGGTTCGCTCCTCACACACCAGTAAATATATCTTGACTACCTCATTCCGTCAACAGTTGTTACAAAAATTTATTATCTTTTAAGTATTAGGAAAAAAGAACGAATTTTCCTACAGTTCTGGCAAGGCAGAAATGCCCAATTTATCTTCCAGAAGAAACTGCAATACAACTTGAGTCACCAGCACTAATCCTAATCTTGCCAGTGCAAGTTCAGTCAAACCCATTTTCACCTCACCCCAAATATGACAACTCCGCCAAAAATCCTCAAAAGCTTTACTTATAGATATTCCTGTTTTCTGCCAATGCCGCATATCTATATTGTCAAGATAAGCGAAATCATCTAATGCAGTTACAAGTTCCCCAATTAAACGACGGGATGCTAAATCAGTTAAACGAAATTTAGACTCTCCATCCACCACCTCATTATCAACCAACCAAGGAATCTGTAATTGTTGATTCACTTGTATCAATCCCTCACGTTGCCCCAGTTTCAACAAAGAGCAACAACGGGCATGGGCATACTGCACTGAAAACAGAGAATCAGAACTAGGTGATATTGAGGAAGGCAAAAAACTTGTTGCCTCTCCCATCCCCTCAATTACACTTTGGAAACAGCCTGCTACCACCGAATCCCTTACTTGAATATGAATCCAAGCAGGTTTTACCACCTCAACTCGAAAAGATGCGTCACAATTTCTTAAAAAATGAGAAGCAATGTGACTTGCAATCGCTGAAGCATCCAACTGATAAGCCTTTGCCAGCTTGAGAGCTATCCCAGAAAGATACAAAACTTTACCTTTCTCTCGGCTTTGATATACAAAATTCTCTTCTTTTGGGATGTATAAGTTTTTTGCATAGGTGGCATAAATACTTAGTGATACTTGAAAATGACCATTTACTAACTGCTTAACTGCTGTGTATTTGCTAACTAGTAGCATTTGAGTCACATAGTATACTGATGACAATAGGGGAAAGTACCAACGTTCGTAGTGTTATGTCATCTACCTTTCGACATAACTTTAATTTAGAAGGAGAAAAATAAGAATTCTATGAAATTTAATAAATAATGGGTAAAAATCACTACCTTCATAGTACAGTAGGATGTATAACAAAAAGAGTAGAAATAACTTTCTACTTTTTATCTGGCTGGCACGTTAGGTGTTACGCCTGAAAGTTGCCACACAAAGACACTCCTTGCACCTTTTATTTTGACGTCTTTGTACTCAGCCAAAACCTCTTTGTTACCTATGCAATCTCCATCCTCCTTTTCAGAGGCATCACGTCCTTTTTTAACTTGGCAACGTATTCTTGACTGGGCTCAAGAACACTATCGCTGCCGCACCTTCAGCAAAGATGAGCGCATTCCAGCTCGACCTGGATTGCTGTACTTAGTGCAAAGAGGTGCTATCCGCATGGTGGGAACCGCTCAAGTCAGTGCGACAGCCAGTCAACTAACGTCTCGTCGTATCAATAGAACTCCAGAAGAAGCTTTCTTAGGATTCGTTGGTGCTGGTCAGCCGTTTGAAATTGTTGCTCAGTCTCCTTTCACACTCCAAGCTTACGCCCACGTCGATCAAACTGCGGTGTTGTGGATGTACTGGCATGACTTAGACAACTGGCCTCATTTCCGCCGCGAAGTCATGGATGCTTTCAGGTATCAGCACCAGCGTAAATTGCTGTGGTTGAGTGCCTTGGGACAACGGCGCACAATTGACCGACTCCTGGGTTTCCTCACTTTGTTAATTGAGGAATATGGTGAGCCAGCCATGAGTGAAACTGACCCCGATGTAATTCGTGGTTACTGTTTACCATTCCCTCTCACCCATGCCCAAATTGGTAGTGCGATTGGTTCAACTCGCGTTACCGTGACTCGTTTGATGGGTAAATTGCGTCAACGCGGTTTAATTTTGACTCAAGGTGATAACCTAATTTGCTTACCAGCTGAGTCGATTAACCGATCCAACTAAGGCATCCACAGCACGGTAATGTTATCTCCGTGCTGGGGTTCCAGGCAACTAA
Organism: Brunnivagina elsteri CCALA 953; assembly: GCF_002289455.1. Taxonomy (GTDB): domain Bacteria; phylum Cyanobacteriota; class Cyanobacteriia; order Cyanobacteriales; family Nostocaceae; genus Brunnivagina; species Brunnivagina elsteri. The sequence continues at coordinate 3,373 of NZ_NTFS01000412.1, read as the reverse complement.
TTGGATAATGCTGTCGGGGGGGATTTCTAGATACTCTCCTCACTCTATTCCTTGGGGGAAGCATTATCCCTGTTATCGAATTTTCACAAATCCAGCTTGGGAAATTAATTCCTGCCCTTGCTGAGTAAGTAGTAAGTTGGCATATGCATCACCAGCCTGTTGTTCGATTTGCCCATTCTGTTTGACCACCACGAACAGATTACGGGTAATCGGATAGCTACCAGATTGAAATGCTTCAATGTTTAGTTTGTTGCGTTTACCAGGACATTCAGTCGGGAGAACGAATGGTTCTTGGTAAGGGCTAACATATTTGCCTTGCGATCGCCCCAAAGGTAAGGGTCTAATTGAACATTGGGGAACGACTTCTGGGGCAGAAGCGAAGTAAATGCTACCGGGATTCTCTGCGACTTTTTTCAGCGCTTGGGTGGTGGTGGAAATAAATTCCACTGTGGGAGCAAATTTTTGACCACCCAAGATGTCCTGAACAAATAGTTCGACGGTTCCACCATCTTCAATCCGACGGGAGTAGGGTTTGATGGGAATATCGGAACCACCTAATTCTTTCCAATTTGTGATTTTGCCTGTGTAAATAGACTTTAATTGCTCTACCGTTAAGCCGGGTATGTTTAGGTTAGGGTTAACTGCAGCTGCTAATCCATCTATCGCTACAGGGATTTGTTTGAGGTCAAAGCCTCTTTGTTTAGCGCGGGTTATTTCTGTATCTGTTATTGGTCGAGAAGATTGGGCAAATGTGAGTTGACCGTCGATTAAAGATTGTATTCCTGTAGCAGAACCTGGTGTTACATTATTGGGCTGTACGTATCGCAGTCGATATTCGGGTTTTTCTCTTTGGATTATTGAGTCTACTGCCAGTCGAATAGGTGCCCAGGATGTACTACCACCGTAGTTAAACAATCCTGTGGGCACGTTTTCTAAACTAGCTAAAGTTGTCCCAGTCTTCTCGGCAGGTTTTTCAGTAACGGTTGTGCTGTTGTTCGGGGATTGAGAATTACTTGATTGGGGATTAGTAGCTTGATTGGAGTTCAAACCAGTGAATTTTTGATTAAACCACCAAAAACCACCTGCTATTAATGCAGTTGTGATTAGTAGGGACAGAATTAGGACTGGTGTTTCATTTTTTTGCGACATTGTGACATATTGCTACTAGGGTGATTCTGGAACAAATTCATAACCGACATTCAGACGCTTGCTGGGGACAATTTTGACAATTTGGACAGAGGTATTACGATCACCTGATGGGAGAAAGCGAATTGTCCCGGAAGCTCCTTGGGTGGAAAAGTCTGGACTGGAAAGGGTTTGTTGAATATTTTCCCTTGTGGGGTTGCGTGCGATCGCAGCAGTCAGAGCTAGTGTCGCATCATAGGACATGGCACTGCGCCAATTTACATCCGCTCCCCATAATTGACGGGATTTTTGAGGGAAATCAGATTTATAGTCGCCACTAATATGCCAAGGTATGGTGATAATCATACCTACGGCTTGTTCCCGTCCAATTTCCAATGTTTTTAGGGTGTAGATATCATCTCCAGCCAGCAAGGGTAGTCGTTTTTGGTTAATTTGTACCACCTGTAAAGCTTTATCAAGGGTACTAGTATCGCCTGCTAGCATGATTACTTGTGTATTTTGCTTGGTTAGTTGTTCGTAACTTTTGACGGCACTAAAATCAGATTTTGACAAATCAAATTCGTTTGTTATTTGTCCACCTCCCAAGGAAACTGCGGTCACAAATTCTGATTTAAGTGACTGGCTGTAATTGCTTTGAGAGTTGAAAAAAACAGCAACTATTTTGTTGTTCTGAACTAATATTGTCTATTTTTGCACCGGAAATCTTGAAAAACCACCAAGCTCCTAGACCTATTAATCCTAGTGTAATTAATAGTGATAGCAAAAGAATTACATTATCTTTTTTCTGCGACATATACTTTGATTAAAATAATACATTTATTGATAACAATCTTACCTTTATTTCTTCTATTCCATTCTGCCCCCTGCCTTTCCCCTACCAGAATTTTATCGTTATGTATAGCATATTACGTATTTTTGAAAAAATTCGTAAAGTTGTTTGGAGAATTTTGGATTTCTCATTCCGATTCCCAACTTAATACAACATATTTACCTAACCCCCAATCATTTCTTATGTAGAGAAGGGGAGGAAGATAAGCTTATTTGACTCGTCTGAAAATTGCTATAGTAAACATTCGAGAAAAATCCTGGTATAACCAAGAATTTTAAATTTTGCTTACTTAATTCTCACAAAACCTGATTTAGAAATTAAAGCTTGACCTTGGTCAGTTAATAATAATCGAGCGTAAGCATCACCAGCTTGTTGGTCAATTTGTCCATTCTGCTTGACAATCACGAATAATGTTCGAGTTATTGGATATTTTCCCGATTGAAATGCTTCTTGGTTAATCTGATTAAGCTGTTGTGGACATTGGCTTTTAGTTTCTAATGGTTCTTGATATGGAGCAACGACTTCACTTGCTTTACGTCCAATTGGTAAGGTTTTTACAGTACATTGGAAAATTACTTCTGGTGCTGATGCATAATAAATACTGCCTTCATTTTGTGCAACTTGTCTTAAAGCGGCGGTAGTATTGAAGATAAATTGAACATTACTGCCAAACTTTTCTTTTTCTAAAACATTTTGGTAGAAAAATTCTATAGTTCCCCCATCTTCTAAACGACGTGAATAGGGTTTAATTGCTAACTTTGGTCCACCAACTTCTTGCCAATTTGTGATTTTACCTGTATAAATCTGTTTGATTTGTTCGATAGTTAAACTAGATATATTTAAATTTGGATGAACTGCGATCGCAATTCCATCGATGGCAATGGGTATTTCTTTGAGGGTAAAACCTTTTTGCTGGGCAATTTGGTGTTCCTGGGGTTCTACTGAACGGGAAGATTGGGCAAATGCCAGTTGGTTATCCAGTAGCATTCTAATTCCTGAACCTGAACCAGGTGTGCCAGATATGGGATCGGTATAACTAATTTGATATTTGGGCAAAACTGTTTTGATGGCAGAATCGACTTCTTTACGGATTGGTGCCCAAGTTGTACTACCCCCGTAACGAAATAATCCACTAGGAACATTTTGTACCTGAGCAAGGGTTTCTTCGTTAGCTTTTGCTGGTGATTTTGCAGATTGCTGCGATGAATTACTGCTTGAAGATACAAATTTAACATTGGTATTTCTTGCTAACCAAAAGTAAACACCACCTACTAATCCCAATGTAATTAATAGCGCCAAAAACAGAACTGCTGCTTCATTCTTCTGGGTCATAGGAGATTTTTTGATTAGTTAAGTTGTTAGTAATATTCGATTAAAATTTAGTTAAATAAGTAGTGA
>NZ_NTFS01000411.1 GCF_002289455.1 Brunnivagina elsteri CCALA 953 | reverse complement strand
CCCATTGTGGTTTTACGGTACTGCAAGGGCAACATATTTTGGATGTAGCGCGATCGCACAATCCCCTTTGCGTTTCTTCATTTAAAGCATAATTCCAATACCAAACACCATCCGGTTGATACTCTCCCCTCGTCCAACGTAAGTGCCAAGGTGTACCAAAATCACCTGCCATCATTGCCTGCAAACAAACTTCCTGCTTACCCAACATCTGGGAAAACTGTAATTCCGGCACTTTTATTTGTTGACGATGTAAATCGCGATCGGCTATCAACAGTCGCAACCTTAAAATAGTCGCTTTCGTACCCTCATAACGATACTGAATTAACAAACGATTTTTTTTATCTTCCCTATCTTCCCAATGTGGCATCACCAAAAGTCGAGTCAATTGCCAATCAACCTCACCCCAAATCCATTTGGGAACTGGGTTAACCTCAAAAGAACGCAAAAATTTATAGCCACTAGGATCAATTAAACCATTACCCCAAACATTAGTACCCAATGCAATGGTTCGTTCCGGTAATTCCAAACTCGCTTCCAGATGGGAAAGTAATAGACTGCGCTCTGAAGGTGGCTCCGTGGCAGCAAATAACCATCCATGATAAGTTCGAGTGCGGATATCCGTAACTGTGCCCCCAGCAAAGCTCCCCAAACCGTTGGTAAGTATCCATTCTCGCGAATCTAAGTCTTCAATCATGGGTTACTCAAAATCGTTATGAGTATGATATATTCGTAACAGTTTGTAATCAAAACGTCAAAGCGTAGATACCTTAAATTAGCAGAAAGCCAAATAAGTTCCGCGCTTTCCGACGAAAAATTCCCAGATACGTAGGCTGAAAGAGAATAATATTATGACAGAATCCATCCGTGTGGGTCAAACCGCTCCTGAATTTGCAGCAACAGCAGTTGTAGATCAAGAATTTAAAACAGTAAAACTTTCCGACTATCGTGGTAAGTATGTAGTTCTATTTTTCTATCCCTTAGACTTTACATTTGTTTGCCCAACAGAAATTACAGCCTTTAGCGATCGCTACGAAGAATTCAAAAAGCTAAACACCGAAATACTTGGTATATCAGTAGATAGCGAATTTTCACACCTTGCTTGGATTCAAACCGACCGCAAATCTGGCGGTGTTGGCGACCTCAATTATCCCCTAGTTGCCGACATTAAGAAAGAAGTTAGCTCTGCTTACAATGTTTTAGATCCAGCAGCGGGAATCGCCCTACGTGGTCTATTTATCATCGACAAAGATGGTACAATTCAGCACGCCACCATCAACAACCTCGCATTCGGTCGTAGCGTCGAAGAAACCCTACGAACCCTGCAAGCCATTCAGCACGTCCAATCTCACCCAGATGAAGTTTGCCCAGCTGGCTGGCAACCTGGTGACAAAACCATGAACCCAGACCCAGTAAAATCTAAAGTATACTTCTCTGCCGTTTAGCAAGAAATAAATTGTCCCAAATTTATCTAGGGGCGGGGTTCTCCCGCCCTCACTCGCGAATGATACGATATACAAACCTTGATTATGTAGATTCATATTGGGTTACGCACTCGCCTCCACTCAACTTAGGAGTCGCGAAGAAATAACTTACCTGTTTTGGTCAGTATAACCTTTGATTATCAAGGTTTTCTGTTATGAAAATGGGTAACTTATTCGTGCGCGGTTCCTTACAATTATTGACGGAGGAAGTATCTCAAAGATTTTCACTTCATTTAAAAGTAAAACCCTAATCCGTTTTTATATTTATGTTGGGTCACGTACTCGCCTACACCCAAGCTACAAGTACTACAATTAGCACAATTACTCTGTCTTTAATTTAATTAGAATGTCTCAAGTGTGTATGTAAATATACTAGATTTTTTTCAATTCAAAATGTAAGGTTTAGTTGAAATCAAGCGTTGCAATTAAAAAATGTCCGTAAAAGATGAGATACTTCTGAAAAGGTAATTTCGACGCAACTATGGATAACATCAAACTTTTCGGAATGCCCGCAGACAAAGGTAGATGGTTCCTCATTCCCCTGGGAATGACAGTATTACTATGCTTGGGAACAGTCTATTCTTGGAGTATTTTTAGAAAACCTCTGGAAGCATTATTTAAGAAAGAAGGAATTAATATCACCGCAACAGAAAGCTTATTACCATTTACCGTGCTGTTAGTGGTATTTGCTGTGGTAATGCCGATCGCAGGTTTTTATATTAATCGCTTTGGTGCGCGTTTAATCACTGCGGTTGGTGGTTTGATCATGGCAACTGGCTATATACTTTCAAGCTTTGCCAGCAACATCACCATGCTAGCTGTTACCTATGGCATTATTGCAGGTATTGGTGTCGGTATGGCTTACGGAATGCCTTTAGCAGTCGTTGCCAGATGGTTTCCCGATAAAAAAGGCATTGCTGTTGGTTTAACTGTAGTTGGTTTTGGTTTGTCACCTTTAATTACTGCTCCTTTGGCAAAGTCACTGATTGACACCTACCAAGTTCGACAGACTTTTGTTATATTTGGTGTTGCCTTTGCCTTGATTATTCTGGCAATTTCGGCAACTTTAACCCTTCCTCCAACTGGTTGGAAACCCCCAAACTATTCTCCCGCTTTAAGGAGTGTTCCAAAAAAAAATGATCCAAAACTTGTCATTGCTTCGTCGTTCCTCCTCGCAATGACAACTGGGCGTTTTTTTACTTGGAGTAATCTAAGTAATTCTCACCGCACAAGCAATCGAGAGTCGATGCTCCAAAGTCGGACATTCTATGGTTTGTGGTTGTGTTACGCTATAGGTTCTTTTGCTGGATTAGCAGCGATTGGAATTGCTAGTCCCCTCGCACAAGAAATTATCAAACTGGATGCCGCAACAGCAGCAAGCAGTGTTTCCTTATTTGCTATATTTAATGGTGCAGGAAGACCGTTTTTTGGTTGGTTAACCGATCGCTTGACTCCAAAACTTGGGGCAATTGTCGCCTTTATGCTGGTGATTATTGCCTCCATCATGATGCTAAATGCTCGTCAAGGTGACATTACAACTTATTTAGTCGCGTTTTCGCTATTCTACTTCTCCCTTGGTGGATGGCTTGCGATCGCACCTACTTCGACCTTGACTTTCTTCAATCCCCAAGACTACGCAAAAAATTACGGTATCGTTTTTACTGCATACGGAGTTGGTGCATTAGGCGGAACTACAATCGCAGGTCAGGTTCGAGATATATTCGGTAGCTATACAAATTTTTTCTATCCCACCGCAGCTTTAGCGATGCTTGGAATCATCCTGACTGTATTCCTATTAAAACCAAGTTCTGTAATTCTTTCGGAAGAAGTGCAAACAGATAAGGTAACTTAAAGCGTTTCCTTGGTTTCTGTTCTGACGGTTAAAAAGCAAAAAGCGCTTGGACGTGTGACCGTGTTTCCACTCCAAGCGCTTTCTGTTTTCAACTTACTCCTCACACACCCCTATAGAATAACTGAGGTTCTGCGATATGACAAGTGGGTAGCAGATAGCTTTAGCAAATCTTTACATTTCTGACTTGGGAGAGTAGGGAATTTTTGTGATTAGTATGGCTATTGTTGGTTATAACTTGCGATCACAATGACAGGTTTTGGATCATTTATTTTTTGGAACACTCTAGGTAAATTTATTTTTATTGCTGAAATTGGGTTAATAACCAAGCGATAACTTGACTTTGGTCTGTTTGACGAGTTTTGTGAAATGCTTCATTTAATAGGGAAATTTCCAGTTTAGGTAACACCAGAGATTGAGTAATACGTTTGCTACCACCATCTGCGATCGCAAAAGCCATAATTTGGACATTTTGTACATCCATAATCCAGTATTCAGCTACTCCCAAATCCTCATATAACAATCTTTTTTCACCTTTATCATCAGCAAGAGAAGTATTTGCTATCTCTATGACTAAACTTGGTGGTGGATAAATATCGAGATTGATAATGGAAGTACCATAAGGAATGACATTGGCATTTTCACCAATATAATATGACACATCGGGCTGAACCTCGCTGTAACCTGTTTTCCGGTAAGTACAGTTATCATTGCCATTCATGGGAATACCCTTGATGGCAGCAAACAGGCTTGCGGCAGTAATTACAACTGTATGATCGCGTGAATGGTCATTTCCGACTGGTGGCATTTCAATCCTCATCCTTCCATGTTGATAGTACCCCTTAGCTTTGGCATAAGCCGGATTTTCAATCACCTTAATGTACTCATCCCAGCTTGCTGCGACCCAAGTATCAGTTAGTATTTTAGTTTGGAGTTCGTTCATAATTGCCTCCCATATTAGAATTGTAGATTAAAACTGTAAGCGATCGCACTTCCAAACCGACCTCTGAAACTTCGTTAATTTGCGCGATCGCACTTCCTCAAAACTCTCCCAAAAACGCGATCGCACTTTCAATCAAACCAAGCAAACGCGATCGCATCTCCAAACAAACCCCCATTAATGCGTTACGCGATCGCCATCCCTAAAATTTTTTCTAAACCAAATGCGATCGCTTTTCCCCTCCGCTTACTTCAACCCCAATTTTTCCTTAAACTCGTAACTATAGTTCGCTTTTTCCCAATTCTTGGCAGCTTTCACTTGCTCAGGTGTGAGGTTTTGAACCAATACCAAGTTTGAATCTTCCAGGTTGGCATTAGTGAGATTGATACCTTGGAAGTCGGAAAATCTAAAATCAACATTACTCAAGTCAGTGCCACTGAGGTTAACACCAGGAGCTATTAACAGCATTTTCTCCTTGGTAGGGTCAAACTTCTCAGGTAGTTTTGTTTCTTGGCTATAAATAGCTTTTTCAAGGTTGGCACGGCTGAGGTCTTCACCATGAAAACTAGGACACCCTCCGAACAATAAAGATGCAACATTAGTAGGAATCCATTCCCATTCCGTTCTTTGCCAACATCCCTCTGTCAGCAACTCCAGTGCTGCACGCTTTCCTTGTTTTTGATCTTGAATTCTAATAATTTCCCAAGCTCCGTTGTAGCTTTGCTTTCTTTGATATGGGACAACAGCAAAAAGGGCAACCAGAATCGGAATTGTTAGCCAACCAACTGTTTGTACCGACATCATCAACTTATGTTTATGGCTGGTTTTGATAAACTCTTCCGTCAGGTTAGATAACGCTAGATTTCCAGCTTGCTGTTTCTGAAATGCCTTGGCATCTTGCAAAGGTTTTCCTTGAAGCAAATAATCCTGGTTCTTCAGTACTTGTTATGCCAAATTAACAATTAAAATGCCAATTTAATAACCCACATTCCGCACCCCAACTGTCACAATCGGTAATCACTGAAACAAATCTATCAAACAAGAATAAAATAATACTTTTTATTGAATAAAAACATCACAAAGCAGGTAATTGCCTTGATTTAAGCTAACCAACTCATTCTCAATAAGTAGCAATAATGGGGAAATATACATTTTGTTCTAATCGATAAGTAAATCTCTATGTTTACTTGTAGTTGTTAATAGTATTATTGATAAATAAGCATATAAAGGAATATAAAATGTTGTGTCGAGTCCTTTCAAAAATAATTTATCCAGAACTCTACCAAGTTTAAGTAGGTGGGCATAAAAAAACCAAACTATGTAAAGATAAGTAAATACGGAGAATGCATCTACGTGAGGTGACTTA
>NZ_NTFS01000410.1 GCF_002289455.1 Brunnivagina elsteri CCALA 953 | reverse complement strand
CTATTAACATATTCACTACTCTAAACAATAAAATATTTCATTAATCATTAATAGCTATGACATCTGCAAAAAAGCTTGCCGTCCGTGGTGCAATCTGGACTATTATTAGTTTTGGAAGTATCTATTTACTGAGATTTGGTAATAACATCATCTTGACTCGTCTTTTAAAACCAGAATTATTTGGTTTAATAGCTTTTGTTAACACTTTGAGAATGGGTTTAGAATTATTTTCCGATATAGGTATTGGTCAAAATATAGTTAATAGTAAAAGAGGTGACGAACCTAGCTTTTTGAATACAGCTTGGACACTACAAGTAATTCGGGGCATTTTCATTTGGTTTTTATGTTTACTAATTACTTTCCCCATTGCATTTTTTTACAATGATACTCGCTTGCAGCGGCTAATTCCTGTTGTAGTAATCTATTCAGTTATTGATGGATTTTGCTCAACTAGTATACATAGTATGCATCGACGGATGGAACTAGGTAAACTTTCCCTGTATGAATTAATACTACAAATTGCTTCTTTATCTACATTAATTTTTGTAGTTTGGCTTTATCCTAATATCTGGGCATTAGCTTTTGGAACTTTAATTGGAGGATTATATCGGTTAGTTAGTAGCTATTGGTTAATTCCCAAATATTTCAATCACTTAGCATGGGATAAAGACGCTGCCAAAGAAATTTTATCCTTTGGTAAATGGATGTTTGTCGCATCAGGATTAATGTTTGCAGCCGAACAAGCTGATTACATTATCTTAGGTAAACTACTCTCATTTGAAACGCTAGGAGTTTATATAATTGCTTATACCTTGGCAAGTATACCGCGAGAAATCGTCAAACAACTTAGCCATAAAGTTATTTTTCCTGCGATTTCTAAACAAGCTAATTTACCAAGACATATCTTGCGAGAGAAAATTCTTCCTCAAAGAAAACTCATATTACTCGGATTCGCAATTTTATTAGCAGCGCTAGTTACAACTGGTGATTTAATTGTGACTACACTCTATGATAAAAGATATTCTGCGGCTGGTTGGATGATGCCAATTTTATGCTGTGGTATGTGGTTTTCTCTGCTTTTCTACACCATTAGTCCTGCCTTATTAGCACTTGGCAAACCCTTATACTCTGCTCAAAGTAACTTTGCTCGATTTGCCATCATCACACTAGCAATGCCCCTTACATATCAAGGATTTGGTATTGTCGGTGCAGTTGTTGTTATCGCATTCAGCGATTTACCATTATACCTAACTAATCTCTATGGACTGTGGCAGGAAAAACTCTTTTGTTTTACCCAAGATATTCAAGTAACATTCTTCTTTATTACGACTCTAATTTTGTTTCTAACAATTCGGAATAGCTTAGGATTTGGATTTCCCATACAGCAATTAATGTAGTTTATTCTGACTAATTAGATAGCTATCCCGTCTCATACATTCCACTTATAGGTTAATTAACTTCTTGTCTTAAAATTTTATGAAATATTCAACAAAAACAAATCCAATCAAATCAAACCTACCAAAAGTCAATATCTGTGGTGTTCAAGTAGATAAATACTCATTTGATGAAGTTGTAGAGCAAATAATAAATCACGCACTTTCAAAAAAATCCCCCAAGTATGTTGTGACTCCGAATGCACAACATATCGTCACTTTACAAAAAGATAATTTTTTTCGGGAGATTTATCAAAACGCTTTTTTGACAGTACCTGATGGAGTTCCACTGCTTTGGGCTTCTAAGTTATTCAATACACCACTTTCCGAACGAGTGACCGGAATAGACCTATTTGAGAAGTTATGCCAAACTAGCGCTGAAGCTGGACTCAAAATATTTCTTTTAGGTGGTCGTCCTGGAGCCGCCCAAAAAGCTGCTGATACATTGAAAAAAAGACACCCCAATATCAAAATAGTTGGTATTTATTGCCCACCCTACGGTTTTGATTCTGACCAGTTAGAGCTAAACAAAATTAATTCTGCGATTTTATCTGCCAAACCCGATATTCTTTTTGTCGGTTTAGGAGCTCCTAAGCAAGAATATTGGATGTACAAAAATTATCAAAATTTGAATGTGCCCGTCTCCCTCGGTATTGGAGTTAGCTTTGAACTAGTTTCTGGGATGGTTCAAAGAGCACCAAAATTTATGCAAGAAATCGGTCTGGAATGGTTTTTCCGCTTAATTGTGGAACCTCGACGTTTGTGGAAACGCTATGTAATTGGTAATACAATATTTATCCTGCTAGTACTCAAACAAAAAATGTATCCGCTCGGTAAATCGGGGTAGAAAGAAAAAATCAGAATGTAAATTGGTACATTGGTACCTTGCAGATGGCAAAAAGAAAAACCCCTGAAGACATTGAACTTCTATTCTAAAAGAGTTATTGAAATAATGAAGAGCAAAAGCTTAAAGGTTTTATTGATTATTGAGCAGTGTAATCCTCAGGGGTCCTCAGTTCCATTAGTAGGCTATTGTTTTTATGAGCAGATTAGTCAGCTTGTTGACACAACCCTAGTTACCCATGAAAGGAATAAGCCAGCTCTGGAGAAAAAACATCCAGACAGAGATATCACCTACATTTCTGAAAGTGAGTTTATTAAAGGATACTACAAAATCGCTCAAAAGTTAAGCAAGCTTGGAAATAGAATTATTTGGCCACTTTACAACACACTAATATATCCTATTTATGGTGAATTCAACCATCTGGTTTACACCAGTTTCAAGGAACCTATCCTCAGAGGCGATTATGATTTAGTTCATGCTATAACACCGATGATACCACGCTATCCAGTAAAAACTATTAAAGCATGTAAAAACGTATCATTTGTTATTGGTCCAGTAAATGGTGGTGTTCCTTTTCCAAAGGGTTTTCAGGATGTAGCCCGAAAGGAGTTTGCTTATCTTAACTTTCTCCGATTAATAGGTCGATTAATTATTCCAGGCTATCGAGAAACCTATGAAAAAGCTGATTATATTCTTGCTGGATCTACTTATACTTTGAATTTACTCGAAGATTTATTTAATATCCAGAATGAGAAGATTGAGCTTCTTTATGAAAATGGAATTGGGGATTCATTCCTAAAGGAGGGAAAAGTCTTTGAGGCTGAAACTAGAGATGATGCAAAAATAAATCTTCTTTTTGTAGGTCGTCTTGTTCCCTACAAAGGTGCTGATATGTTGATTGAAGCAGTGAGTAGGTTGGCACCATCTGTCCAACAAAAAATTTTCCTTACGATCGTTGGTGATGGTGAGGAACGGAACACTTTAGAACAACAGGTTAACAAACTAGATATTCAAGAAAAAGTTGCTTTTGCGGGCTGGGTTAAACAGCAAGAAACACTCAAATACTACAACAGTTCTGATATTTTCTGTTTTCCCTCTATACGTGAGTTTGGCGGAGCAGTAGTATTGGAAGCGATGGCTACTGGTCTTCCTTGCATTGTGGTTAATAATGGCGGCATTGGTGAGTATGTGACAGAAGAAACAGGATTTAGTATTAATCCTGTTTCCAGAGAATTTGTTGTTCAAGAATTAAAGAGATGTATAGAGCAATTGGTTTGTAATCAAGCCCTGCGCCACGATATGTCACTCAAAGCTATTCAGAGGGCGAGAGAATTTACTTGGAGTTCCAAGGCTAAGGCGATTGCTAGTGTTTATAATAAGCTACTGGCAAATTGCTCATGAAAGATTTCAATGCGATGTCTAAAGTCCAATGTGATTGATTCTCAATGTTCCAATGACTACGTACAATTTGTGTAAGTGATTTAGCATTTTTAGGTAAACAGCTAATAGAATAACGAGTTTCTAGCGTAGTTTTACCATTGCATTTACGCATGGAATTTATCATGCCTACACTTGTCATTTTTGACCATTCTTCTTTAGGGTCTATCAGGTGTTGAACATCACTTAGGGTTGTACAAAACCTGCGAACTTTGCCACGGGGATACTCCCCGGTGGCAAGATTTCATATGAATCATACCTTTATTGTTTTTAGTATCGAAGGAATGACGTAATGCTTTTCCATCAATCGAAATTATATCTCCATCTACCAATGTATTAATTGACTTCACCCAATTGATAAAGCAAGTTTGAAATTGTTGAGGGTCTATCGCAAAAACACGAGCGAAAGTATCATGAGATGGTATTCCATATGGTAGTTATAAAAACTCTTTAAACCATTGATATTTAGAATCACCAAACAATTCAATATCTTCCCATGTATCGGCTCCACAAATGACTGCACATATCGAAGCTAAATTTTATACTTCTTCTAAATCGATAATTTTTATCTATGTTTTATCAGTTCAAACCAGTTAATTGAAAACTGGTATGAAGTACAGAGAAATTTGTCTCTTCAACTCGTGACTTCATTATAGAAAATCTTGAACGAAAAATGGGCTTAAATGCATATAGTCAGATATCTGTCAATGCGTTAGTCCTGACTCGGCAACACGAAAACCCAAAAAGCTTTCAGTTTAAAGCGAACAAAAATTCTACTTGTTAATAATAAATATCAATAGTATAATGAAACGAGCGACGCAAAAGCCGACTGCGACTATAGATGATAAATAATTTGACAAATTTCCAATCAAAAAATTAAGAAATTATAAATTGAACTTTTTGGCAAAAAAAAATGATATGTTGATTACAGAATTGAATTTCGTAAATCTCTGGAGTATTACTATATGAGCTGCCCCAGGTTTTCAGGAAAACAATCAAACTAACCAAATCCTGTCCTTCCCTAGCGCATCAACAGCATATAAGCTTCTTTTGAGTGCAACACAGCTGCTTAATGAAACTTATAAAACCACTTCAAATCCTTGCCAGACAAGAGTTATAGTTGAGTACAACAATACTTATCCCCAACACCATAAATACCCGTCCCTTTCCCCAGAAACACTAGTACCCCCACCCGAATTTTTTTTTTTCAAATCCCTTAAGCATTAACATATCTGCATTTGCAGACTTGAGTACATAACTTAATAAATCCAATAAATCTTATCCAGTGGCATACTCTACCCTCATTGGCACTGGCTGATATAAAACGTATATCGCCAATCACTAAAGCGCCTCTCAAGCAAACGAAGCTAATAATATAGATTTGGTTGCCGAAGAACGCAAAAGTGAGTGGAGGGATGAGATAGCACCATGCCCCTGTGGATAGAAGTCGCGCCTTGTTGAACGCACATAACTTTTCACCCGCATCTCAAGCGTTGACACACACCAGCCGAGACATAAGGGTTTTACAGCCTGCCATATGCTTACCCACCTGGGGTCAGCTCCAACAGGACAATGTGAGTCTCAGGCGCGATTTCGTTTCTTCAATTAAGGCATTTGGTATTAGATATATTTTGGAAAATCCAAAATCCAAAATCTAAAACCTAAAATCGCAACATCTCCCATCGTGGCGCAGCATAAGTACCCGACATTCGCTAAATTCAATGAAACCACAATCTACAGGGCTAGCCAATCCCTTGATTACGGAAATCACACCAACCCCAACAAAGCCAGCAGGTGGTTGCGGATGCACAGGCAGCGCCACCGTGGAAATGGAAGAGAAGATTAAGGAACGCATCGCCAAGCATCCTTGTTATAGCGAAGAAGCGCACCACCATTACGCTCGGATGCACGTTGCTTCTTTCTAAGGGTTTGAACGCCTTACTCAATAAAGATTGTAAAAACTCAGGGGAAAAATGACTTGATTTTGACTT
>NZ_NTFS01000041.1 GCF_002289455.1 Brunnivagina elsteri CCALA 953 | reverse complement strand
CTATTTATATTTGTTTATATCCTCTTAGAGAAGTCGGGGAGATATTTTATTACGCATTTTGCAAAAACTTTTGTAGAGAAGCTTGTATTTTCGGTTGCTTCATATAAACCTGTGCAGCTTCCAGTAAATTCTCAATATTTTCTGAACTAGTATCATCAATATCATCGCTTAAACGCTTACCAGTTAAATCACGATCGAGCTTAAATTGCAATCGCAAAATTCGCTCATGTGCTATCTGTTTAGTGATATATTCGTAAATCTCCGAAGAGCCATCAAATAATACTCCAATTAGTGGTTGTGCCCATTGAATTAAACCCCAATGTTCGGCATATTCGTAAGGAATAACCCTTGTACGTTCCCCCGTACCAATAGAAAGAATGCGAATATCCTCAACCCGATGTCCTAACTTTAAAGCTTCTGCGATCGCACAACTCGATGGGTTATTTGCTGCGACTCCTCCATCAATAGCTGAATACACCGATTTAATCGAGTAAATTGATGTTTTGTCGGGTATTATATCCCAATTCTGGGAAACAGTAGCATGTCGAAACGAACCGATATACTTACTTATTGTACGAGTTTGTCCACTACCCGTTCCATCAATAATTCTAATTTGAGTATTATTATAAACATTATCAACCGAGGCAGCATCATCATCCAAAATAATGGCATCTTTTAATCCATCTTCAGCATTTCCACTAACTCTTTTACCTAGTCGATGTGCAGGAAAATAAGTTGGTGCTGAAGCAGAACAAACGCATATTTCCCATAATGGAACGTTTCCGTATCCTTTATCTTGTCGCCAACTTTTAAAAAAGATTGGTTCACGCTCAATTGTATCAAATGAAATCACCAATAACATCGGGGAAGTAATATCAAAAAGCGTCGTACTTCCAAAAGCTGATTGTAGTACTTGTATTAAACCTTTATCAGAAAACTTTGGAGCAGAAATTCCATGCTTGAAAATTAAAGGGAGACGTTTGAGCGTTAATCTTTTTCTGTAAGGGAAAATAATCGAACTTTTTTGCCGATACAATTCGACAATTTCATCACTTTTACAACCCCGTGCGATCGCGGCTGCTAAAATAGAGCCTGTAGAGGTTCCCGCAATCAAGTCAAAATACTCATTCAAAGGTTGTTTAATCTCTTTTTCAATCGCAGCTAGCATTTTTGCTGCGACTATTCCCCTTATTCCTCCCCCATCTAAACTTAATATCCTAAATGGCATAACTTCTCAATTTCTCTGCTTTGAATATTTTGGTTAAATATTTTAGGGACTTTAATTTATCAGTCTATAAGTATTATTTATCATTTAATCCAAATTAAAAACTCCTCCCGCTACATTTTCTAATGATTGAACAAAGCTAAATAAGCAAAAATATAAAAATAAATGAGTACTCCAGATGGATACTCACATTAAAAATATATCCGCATCTTGAATAATTGCAGATAATTATATTTGCCCAAAGTTATTTAATTTATCTGTAGCAGTTCTCGCAATCAAGTAGGGGCAAACGGTTGTTTGCCCTCATTTATATTGTATCCAAACGAGAATTGCTATGTATTGATTGCCGAGAAACGATAAAATTTTATATAAGTAGTTAAAATTTATATCCTCTCGCGAGCCAATAATACCAATCATCAAGAGCTTCCTGGGTATCGCTATCAGCATCAAGCACTTGTAAATCGGTTAACTTTGCGACCTCAACATCATCATCGCTACCACCGACTTCCACTATCTCAACCAGCATATCCCGTAAACACTCCTCATCGGTAGCCATTCCCAAAACCTCGACATCTTTTTCCGGAGCAATTCCCTTACGTCCTTTTTTTGCCCATTTCGCATTGAACGGAAAGTTAAGACAGTCATCTAGATAATAGTACCAGCCCATTGCTCGGTCTTCCTTATCTTCCGCATCAACAAGAATCTCGCTTTTGATTCGTTCTTCACGATTTGCATCTAATTCTACATTCGACATAACCATATCCCCCCTGCACGGTATCAGGCTTAATCAAGGTAAATCTTACCGATTTCAGACCATAAGCTCAACTATTATTCAAAATTTGTTTGGAAGATTTATTTTATTGAGATTATGCTTATTTATTTACCACGATTTTCAGATTCCGAAAGTCTCTCAAAAGCAAAAACTCATGTAGGATATTCACCTAGCCCTAAAACCAGACTTAAAAATTTAAAAAATCAAGAGACATGAAAGTTATCGTCTTCGGCAGTATTAATATTGACTTAGTAGCCACAGCCCCGCGATTACCCGTTGCTGGCGAAACACTGCTGGGGCATGATTTTTTCAAAGCGCCAGGTGGAAAAGGTGCAAATCAAGCTGTAGCTGTGGCACGCTTGGGTATTACTTCATACATAGTCGGACGTGTAGGAACACATAGCTTTGGAGCCGAACTGATTGACAGCCTACAAGCATCGGGAGTACGGACTGAAAATGTCTCAATTGAGGCAACTGTAAGCTCTGGGGTGGCGGTGATTACGGTAGATGACGCAGGGGAAAATCAAATTATCGTCATACCTGGAGCCAATGGATTTGTAGACCAGGAAGATGTGGGTAGACTGTCAAATTTATTACCAGGAGCTAAAGCTTTACTATTGCAATTTGAAGTGCCAATGGCTGCCGTGGTGGATGCTGCAAAAGCTGCACATCATGCTGGAGTCAAAGTCATTCTCGACCCTGCACCCGTACAAGCAGATGTGCCCGATGAACTTTATTCACTGGTAGATATAATTACCCCCAACGAAGTTGAAGCCAGACAGTTAGTCGGTTTTCCAGTCGAAGATAAGGAATCCGCAGCCAGAGCGGCAGAAATTTTATTAGAACGTGGGGTGAAATGCGCCATTATTAAACTTGGAGCTAGGGGGGTATATTGTGCTAGCGGAAAAGAATGCTTTTTTATTCCAGCATTCCCCGTACAAGCAATTGATACAACTGCTGCTGGAGATGCCTTTAGTGGAGCATTAGCAGCTGCGATCGCACTTGACTTGCCTTTACACGAATGCGTCACTTGGGGAGCGGCAGCAGGTGCGATCGCAGCCACAAAATCAGGGGCACAACCATCTTTACCTGATAAATATACCTTCGATCTGTTTCTCAAGGAAAGGGGAATTAGGAATTAGGAATTAGGAATTAGGAATTAGGAATGTAGAGACGCGATATATCGCGTCTCTTTAGGGGGAATTAGGAGTTAGGATTTATGAAACAACTAGTATTAATGGATCATGATGGTGCTGTTGATGATTTTCTTGCTACCATCCTGCTGATGACGATGGAACATATCGAACCCTTGGGTATAATTGTCACCCCAGCCGATTGCTACATCGAACCTGCTGTCAGTGCTACTCGGAAAATCTTAGATTTGATGGGAAAATCTCACATACCTGTTGCTGAGAGTACCTTACGGGGAATTAATCCGTTTCCCAATCTTTACCGTCGGGATTCTTTCGTCATCGATAATTTTCCCATTCTGAACCAACGGGAAACATATTCTACCCCTTTAGTTGTTGAACCTGGGCAAGATTTTATGATTCGGGTGTTAAAAGAAGCACCCGCACCTGTAACATTATTAATGACAGGACCATTAACGAATCTTGCTTACGCATTAGATAAAGCACCTGAAATCGAAGCTAAAATTGAACGTTTGATTTGGATGGGTGGTGCATTGAATGTTCCCGGTAACGTCGAGAAAAATTGGGAACCTGGGCAAGATGGAACAGCCGAATGGAATGCTTATTGGGATGCTATTTCTGTAGCGCGGGTTTGGGAAAGTGCGATCGCAATTATTATGTGTTCGTTGGATATTACGAATAATGTTCCTGTCAATCCAGAGTTTGTGCAGAAACTTGGCAAACAAAGACAATATGATATATCTGATTTAGCAGGACAATGTTATGCATTAGTAATTCCCCAAGATTATTATGCTTGGGATGTATTAGCAACTTCTTATTTGGGTAATCCCGAAGCGTTTCAATTGCGGGAAATGGAAACAGAAATTATTGCCACAGGAAGAAGTCAAGGACGTACAAAGGTTGTATCTGGAGGACGTAAAATTTTGGCAATGGACAAAGTTGATAAAAATTGGTTTTATTCGTACATATTGCAACAATGGAAAAGCCATAGTCATCCTCTTTAATTTTTCGATTCGCACAACACGTAGGGGCAAACGGTTATTTGCCCTCTTTTATTGATTACAAAGCAACGGTTATTTGCCCTCTTTTATTAACCCTTTTATTAACCTTTTTATTAACCTTTTTATTAACCCTATATTTCAAGACAGTTGAGTTAATCAACAAACTACAAAGTATAAGTAAAATCATCAACCAAAATACCAGGAACTACACAACCTCCCAAATGTCGTGATTCGTAAGTACCGACTTCGGGAATAAATTCTTGAAAATTAGTTAAATCAATCAATTTCCCCCCCCAAAATTGATAAAGGGTTTCATCAAAGCGTAAATTCTCAATTGGTGCGACTATTTCACCATCTTCTACCCAAAAACAAGCATATCTCGTCATTCCCGTAATTCGACCATTGGGTAAATCACTCCAATTGAGATAATGTAAATTGGAGACGTATAACCCTGTACCTAAGCGAGATAAGATATCTTCAAAAGCAAGATTTCCCGGACAAATTTCAGGCGATCGCAATGATTCACTTCCATCTGCACCATTAGGAATTTTCCCGTATTCTTTGGCTGTACGAGAGTTAATTAATGTGTTTGCTAAAATACCTTTGGCAATTACTGGTAATTCTGGTGCTGCCATTTCTCCGAGTTCATTAAATCGAGGAACTAAACCCCGTTGAAAGTTTTCTTTAAGCGAAAAATGGGGTGAAAGTTGCTTTTCGCTACGCCACAAAGAAGCTAATGAACTATTACCTTGTTGGATATCGGCTTCGCTGACAGCACTCCAAGACATCATGGATAATAAATCAGCAACTGCGGCAGGTGCAAAGTAGGTTTTATATTGTCCTCTCTCTAATTTTTTTGCTGGACGTGCTAATAATTCTAATTGTTTTTTCGCATCTTCAATTTTAGTTATATAAGCTTCATTATTCCATTGACTACCTGCAAAAAACCCTTTTACTGCTTGTTCTTCGGGTGAGAAGATAGAATAATCGAGGGTAAAAGTATTAGTAACAAACCAGTGTTTTTGACCGCAAGAATCGGCATATCCTTTTATCACAATTCCACTGGCATAAATACCTGTAAAATCTAATTCGCTAACTGGTAAAAGAATTGTTTCTGTGACTAAATCCGCATCTAATAATTTACCAGTATTAACTTCTCGACTGGTGTTATTTCCAGATGGTAAAACCAAATAAATATCTTCTGGCAATAAAGGTAATTCTTCCCGTAATTCTTGCAATACACCATAGGCAATTCTCCAGTCAATTTCACTATCACCTGTGAATGGAAATTCTTGGTAGCAACTGCGCTGATTATCCATCAAAGTTAATTGTACAGAACCGTCAGCAACCCTACCTGTTTGTCTAACTTTGGCATGATTAAAGCGAGTAAATTGGCTGCGTTCGCAATTTAATTTAACAGTGAAATGTTCGCTGCTTAGTTTTTTTGCTAACAACATTTCTACTACTTTATTAAAGCTAGTTTCTAATCTAGATAATTCTTCGGTACTCATGTTATAAATTCAAAGTTAGGAATTAGGGATTAGGAGTTAGGAATTAGGAATTAGGAGTTAAGAATTAGGAGTTAAGAATTAGGAGTTAGGAATTAGGAATAATAAAAAATTAGATTTATAAATCATAAATTCCAACTCATAACTTCTAACTCATAACTATTAATTCCCTCCTCCAAATACTTCAACATTGGCAAAAACACAAGCTGGAGAACCATGTCCAACCCAGATTGCTTGGTTAGGTTCACCTTTACCGCAGAATGGAGTACCATACATTTCCCAAGTCGAAGAATTACAAACTTTGACTAAACTACCCCAAAATTCTGGTGTTGTAGCCCGATAATTTGGGTTGCGTAAAGTTTTGGTGAGTTTGCCATTTTCGATTAACTTGGCATACTCACAACCAAATTGGAACTTGTAGCGACGGTCATCAATCGACCACGAACGGTTAGACTCCATATAGACACCATGCTCAATGTTCGCGATCGCATCCTCAAATGTCCCTTCCCCTGGCTCTAAATTCAAGTTTGCCATCCTGTCAATTGCTGGACGGTTCCACGAACAGGCACGGGCACAGGCAACACCAGGAATTCCTGCCCTAGCTTGACTTTCTAAGCTACCCACACCTCGTTGCAATACACCACCTTGAATTAAATATTCCCTTGTTGCCACAGCCCCTATATCATCGAATCCATAACTGGCAATTTCACCGGGAACGGTAGGATCGAAGGTGATATTCATTAACTCGGAACCGTAAACCAAGTGACCAAAATCACCCACCTTGACAAAACTACCACCTGCATAATTACGTTCATCTCCCAAAATTCTGTCAATTTCTAGAGGATGTCCGACACTTTCATGAATTTGCAGCATCATTTGGTCAGGGGCAAGTACTAGGTTTGTCCGTATATCGGGGCATTCTGGTGCAGACAGTAACTCTAATGCCTCTTCCCCAGTTTGTTGAACCCTATGCCACAATTCCCCATCACTGAATAATTCCAATCCACCTTGGTATGTATGTGCGTGCCAACCTTTGCTAGTGCGCTGCTGGACAATGCCACCATCTTGTGCAGTTGCACCGTAGTAGCTACTAATAAACATAAACTTTTGATACACTTCCGAACCGTTACTACTGACAAACCAAGTTTCCCGCTCAGTTGTGACGATTTCAGCAACGGTTTGCACGATCGCATCGCTAACTTTTAGAGTTTTACAAGTGTCAATCAGGACATTATTGATATCACCTGGACTGATTGAATCAAAAGATTTAATGTAAGGTGAACAATATTCGCCAACTACTTTTGGACGTGCAGTTGCGGCAGAAAATTTATAGATCGACCATTCTTTAGCACAGAAAGCTTGTTTATAAGCTGTTTCAACTGCGGTTTGTAAATCCTGTTGTTGGAGCGAATTTGTCGCCGCATAACCAATACAACCATCAACCAAGACCTCAATCATAGCCCCAATTGTGCTGGATTTTCCATTACGTTGAGGAATGCGATCGCGAACGTTTCGATGGGAAGATGTTTCTTTGACGGCTCGAATCCCTACCCAATCTGCGGCAACTGTTATATTGTTAATAGCTTTTGTTAATTCTGACAACATAAAAATAATTCAAAAATCCCATATAGCCTAAAGCCACGGTAAAAACCATAGCAATAGAAGTTTCTTAGTATATGGCATATTGGACTTTGTTTTAATAAAATAGCCGCAAATTTTAGAAATACTTTCTAAATCAATACGGTTCAGTTGAGTTAAGCTATTTCTTTATTCTCTCCGCGTTCTCTGCGTCTTGGCGGTTCGTTAAAAAATAGCAGAGTTTAGCTCTTAACTGAACCGTATTGCCTTCTAAATACCTCTAAATACCTTCTGCAAATCTATTTTTTGCGTCATTTGCGGTTATTTAAAATCAACAATTTCTGTAGAGACGTTCCATTGGAACGTCTCTGGATTTTGATTCAATTCCTATCGATGCCAGCGAGTACCCTCTTTGCCATCAACTAAGGTAATACCCAGGGATAGAAGTTCATTGCGAATTCTGTCGCTTTCCGCAAAATCCTTAGCTTGCCTTGCATCGGTACGTTTGTGAATTAACACTTCAATATCCGTATCACTCAAACCACCTTTACCATTATTTTCCTCAACTTCCGGCTTTGCTTCCAAACCAAGAACATTAGCCAAAGTAAATAATGTATACCAAAACTTCTGTAATTCTGCGGTAGAAACTTCGGTCTTCCCTTCATGCACCAAAATATTAGCTTCCTTACCCAAATCCTTGGCAAGTTCAAACAATACTGCCAAACTTCCAGAAAAATTCAGGTCATCATCAGCAAAAGCCTGAAAACGCTCAACCAGGTTTTTGTCAAGTTGATTGCCAACGTCAGTAAAACCTAACATTTGACCGTACTGAGAATCAAATAGCAAACCCTTTTTGAGAGTATTCCAGCTATTAACAGCACCTGCGATCGCATCCTCGGTAAAATCTAAAGGTTTGCGGTAATGTGCCTGCAATACAAATAACCTTACTGCCATTGGGTCAACAGCTTCGGGATACTTAGACCATTTGCCATCAAGTAAATCGCGAATCGTAATAAAATTACCCAACGACTTAGACATTTTCTGTCCATCTACCATTACCATGCCATTGTGCATCCAATAACGTGCTAAAGGTTTACTGAACGCACCTTCCGACTGGGCAATCTCATTTTCGTGATGGGGGAAAACCAAATCACCACCACCACCATGTATATCAATGGTGTCTCCCAAGCGCTCTTTTATCATTGCAGAGCATTCAATATGCCATCCTGGACGACCTTTGCCCCAGGGGGAATCCCAAAAAGGTTCTCCCGGTTTGGCACTCTTCCACAAAGCAAAATCGAGGGGATATTGTTTTCTATTACCTTCCGTATCTTCTGGATCGACACGACCACCTGCCCCAGCTTGCATTTTATCAAGTTCCCGTCCCGATAATGCCCCATAAGTAGGGAAACGTTGAACTCGGTAATAAACATCACCACTCGCTGGATAAGCCAAATCTTTTTCGACCAAATCCGCAATTAAATCCTGGATACCTTGGATATGTTCAGTTGCGCGGGGGTAATCGTCCGCATCCATCACATTTAAACGCCGAATATCTTCAAAATAAGCATCGATAAAGAGGTGTGATACTTCCTCCATCGTCGAACCCTGTTCTTTGGCTCGATTGAGAATTTTGTCATCAATATCGGTAAAATTCTGAATGTAGCGGACTTCATAACCACGCCAAACGAGGTAGCGACGAACCACATCCCAGACGATGTAAGAGCGTCCATGACCTACGTGACAGTAATCATAAACTGTCACACCGCAGCAATACATTTTGACCTTTCCTGCTTCGACAGTCTTAAAGACTTCCTGACGACGGGTGAGGGTACTGTAAACGGTTAGGGTCATAGCTAAATGGTTCGTATTTTTTGTATTCTACAGCTACTAGGCAATAATCAGGTATAGCGACGGTCAGTAGATGTTTTCTGTTCCTTCCTATGTTAGTGTTTTGTATATGCTATGCGCTACATTATTTCTGATAAATTTTGAATTTTTATTAACAATGGTTTTATGCAAGTAGTTACTTCTGAATCGCAGCTAATGGGTTCCACCAAGCAGGGAATGCCTGTAACAATTATCACTGGCTTCTTAGGTAGTGGAAAAACAACTTTACTCAATCATATTTTGAATAACCAGCAGGGTTTGAAAACTGCTGTATTGGTAAATGAGTTTGGTGAAATCGGTATTGACAATGAGTTAATTGTCGGTACGGATGATACTAATAATATGGTGGAGTTGAGTAATGGTTGTATTTGCTGCACAATTAATAATGATTTAGTTGATGCAGTTTATAAGGTTTTGGAACGTCAAGAAAATATCGATTACTTAGTAGTTGAAACTACGGGATTAGCTGACCCTTTACCTGTGGCAATGACTTTCCTGAGTACGGAATTACGCGATTTAACTCGCTTAGATTCGATTGTAACTGTAGTTGATGCTGCAAATTACAGTCTCGATTTATTTAACTCGGAAGCTGCACTTAGTCAGATTACTTATGGTGATGTGATTCTACTTAATAAAACCGATTTAGTTTCCGAATCGGAGTTAGCAGATGTGGAAAGAAAAATCAACGAAATTAAAGAAGATTCGCGAATTATTCGGACTAAAAATTCGCAAGTTCCTTTACCTTTAATTCTCAGCGTCGGGTTATTTGAGTCTGATAAATATTTTGATGCAATTGATGAAAATCATCACGAACATGACCATGATGACCATTCTAGCTGCGGTCATGACCATCATGAACATCACCATCACGAACATGAGCATCATCATTCTGAACATTTAGAGAATGATGGATTTACATCTATTTCTTACCAAGTAGATCGACCATTTGCGATTAGAAAATTCCAATATTTTCTCGATAATCAATTACCTGCAACGGTATTTCGTGCTAAGGGAATTATGTGGTTTGCAGAAAGTCCTAAACGTCATATTTTTCACCTTTGTGGTAAACGATTTACGATGGATGATGATGAGTGGAAAAGTGAACAGAAAAACCAAATAGTTTTAATTGGTCAAAATCTCGATAAAGAGACTTTGCTCGAACAAATTAAAAACTGTGTCACTGTTGCTTCTGAATAGTAGTGTAGATTAGGGTTGGAAATACCAACTCTAAATACATTTTGAAATGTTTAATTTTGAGATTTTAAAATATAGAATCAATCCTTCCCTAGATGTTGAATCACTCAAAGTTGGAGAAAACCAATTATAAAGACGCAAGCTTATGCGAAGTCATAACGACTTGCATGTGGAATTACAAAGCTCAATCAAGCGATCGCACTTAGTATTCCTCGAAAGTTGATTTCAAGCATTTCTCTAGATATTGAATTACTCAAACTTGGATAAAACCAATTATAAAGACGCAAACGTATGCGAAGTCATAACGACTTGCATGTGGAATGGAAAAACTCAATCAAGCGATCGCACTGCTATTTCCCTGAAAGTCGATTTCAACCACTTCCCTAGATGTTGAATTACTCAAAGTTGGATAAAACCAATTATAAAGACGCAAACGTATGCGAAGTCATAACGACTTGCATGTGGAATGGAAAAACTCAATCAAGCGATCGCACTTATTATTTCCTCGAAAGTAGATTTCAATCACTTCCCTAGATGTTGAATTATTCAAAGTGGGAAAAAACCAATTATAAAGACGCAAGCGTATGCGAAGTCATAACGACTTGCATGTGGAATTGCGATCGCACTTATCAATATTTTAAACCGCCAAGACGCAGAGAACGCCAAGGAAGAGAAGGGAAAAATACTTAACTGAATTGTATTGACTTATTATTTCCCTGAAAGTCAATTTCAATCACTTCCCTAGATGTTGAATTATTCAAAGCTAGAAAAAACCAATTATAAAGACGCAAGCGTATGCGAAGTCATGACGACTTGCGTGTGGAATTGCGATCGCGTAGCTCAAAGAAGCGATCGCACTTCTATATCCAAGAATTAAACCACATTCGCAATGGTCTATAACCTTGATTAGTTAGGGGTAAACCTAAATAAATCGGCAACCACCAAATTAAACTACCAATAATAAGAAATGTGACTGTGACACCAGTAGCGCGAAATAACGATCGATAACTATGCAAACATTGGTCAACAACCCATGCGATCGCAATAAAAGCAAAGACGACTCCGGTCATGTAGTGGTAAATAAATACACATCTGGTTACTTTCACCCAGGGTAATAAATTGACTGCGTAATTTAGAATTAAGTAAATTGCAATCCAAGCTTCTGTAGTAATTTTCTCTGGGAAAACAAACTGCTTTTTTTTGATGCTAGGAACAATCAAATTCCATACCAGCATCCCCAGTATAATCACTAATGCGATGACACCAAACCACCACAAAAAAGGGTTTCCCATTGCGTGAACGTCATAAATTACTTTACCAGCACCTGATGGTAATGGTGGTCCCATGACGGGTAAGGGGTCGTTGAAACTTTGGGCGGTTTGGTAGTAATATGCCATTGGTCGAATCATCAAAGCCCATTTGTACCATGCTGCACAGTAGGGATGGACATTGGCATTGTTACCACCCATGCGTTCATGAAATCCAAAGATTTGTTTGTGGACTTCGATAAAATCGTATTTTGTGTCTAGTCTGAGGTGGGGTATCCAAATAATGCTGTAGATAATGAAGGGAATAATCCCTAGGAATGCTATTATTTGAAAGATGTTTAACTGGGTGAGATTTTGTAAAGGTGAGGGTTTGTTTTCGTTTTTTCCCTCATATCTTTGCTTATTTTTGACCATAAATAGCAATTGTTGGCGATTTAAGCGTGTATCAGCAACAAGAGTTTGGTCTTGATATAGTTGTTGTGGTTCTCGATATAGTTGTTGTGGTTCTCGGTAGGCAAATTTAGAGGTTTGGAGAAAGCGAATTAACCAAGCTATAATCCATAACCCATAAGCTCCAGCAAGGTAGAATACTCCATTCCATTTAGTTCCAATGGAAGCTCCAAAACTCGCTCCTGATAGGATTAAATATAAGTAACGCTGTCGTTTGTGGTTGAGTGCCAGAAGTAAGAGAAAATGGGCAAGTAAACCAAAGATTACTATATATTGGTTGATTAATGCGTAACGCGCTTCGACGATGAAAATACCATCGCAAGCAGCAAATAATCCAGCAATTAAACTAAAAGTGCGACGATGACTAAGTTGATAGGCTATTCCAGCGATTAGTAGGGGGATAAATGAGCCCAAAAAGGCATTCATCCAACGGTAAACTAGGGGTGACATGAGGGTTCCCGTCAGCCCGTTTACTGTATCATCCCACCAAGGGATATTTTTACCAATGAAAATTCCTAAAGCAATAATTAATTTACCAAGTGGTGGATGACCATCAAAAAACGGTACACCAGTGAGATAATTATTACCAAACTTCGCATAATATACTTCATCGAAGACGAGAGTATTAAACCTCTCTAGTCCCCAAAAACGTAGAGCGAGTGCTAGTAAAAACACACCCACTAAGCCAATTTTAAACCACTTTTTTGTCATTAGGTAAATTTATTTATTGGTTAGGAATAAAATCTAAATAATTTACATATATTGTGGAATGGGCATCCTGCCCGTTTTTGATTTGGTAGCAGTATTGATGCTTGCCCCACAAGAAAAATTGCTTTCTTATTTTATTCACAATCCTTAATGGTTAGGAACGAGAATTTATTAATATACAATTATTTGTAGGTTGGTTGTCAGCGAGTGCGTAACCAAACATAAATTTATACAATTAATAGTTGTATTGTATTTAATTCAGATTCTTTAATGGTTAGGAGTTACAGGAAATACCCGGTTACAGTTCTTGTACAGTTATAATACCTGAAACCCCTGTAAAGACAATATAAATTACCAGGGAGTTGTAGAAAATAAAATATCCCAATTATAGATTTATCTATCAATCGTATCATTAAGGATGGGGAGACCCCACCCCTGCAATTCGGTAACTTTCTCCCTAAACGCGAGAACCTGAATAATTCTTCGTTGCATCAAGCATTCGATGATGGGAGAAACCCGGTTTTTTGAACCTTCCTAACTGTTAACTATTCGCTTTCCACTTGTGCGATCGCAAGTATTGTCTTCAAAACGGAATCGGGATTCAAGCTAATCGAGTCAATTCCTTGTTCAACTAAAAATTTAGCAAATTCTGGGTAATCGCTGGGAGCTTGTCCACAAATACCGATTTTACGGTTTTTCTGCTTTGCTGCTTGAATCGCCATTTTGACCATGCGTTTCACACCTTCGCTACGTTCATCAAATAATTTTGCCACTAAAGCCGAATCTCGATCTATCCCTAATGTTAATTGAGTGAGGTCATTTGAACCAATGGAGAAACCATCGAAAATTTCGGCGAATTCCTCTGCCATGATGACATTATTCGGTAATTCGCACATTACATACACCTGTAAGCCGTTTTCACCCTGCTGTAAACCATTTTTTGTCATTTCAGCCAAAACCAAGTGTCCTTCGTCTGGAGTGCGACAGAAGGGAATCATGGGGATGACGTTAACTAAACCCATCTGATTCCGAACCAGCTTAATTGCTTCACACTCCAGGGCAAAAGCTTCGCGGTAATTTTCATCATAATATCTTGCTGCCCCTCGCCAACCTAACATGGGGTTTTCTTCATCGGGTTCAAATTGTTTACCACCCAATAAATTCGCGTATTCGTTACTCTTCAAATCCGACATGCGGACAATTACAGGTTTAGGATAAAACGCGGCGGCGATTCTGGCAATCCCTTGGGCGAGTTGATCGATGAAATACTGGGGTTTATCGTCGTACATTACCGTCATCTCGGCAATTTTTGCTTTTGCGACTTCATCCTCCAACTCATGGAAGCGCAACAATGCCATTGGATGGATTTGAATTTGATTGGCAATGATAAACTCAGTTCGTGCTAATCCTACCCCATCATTCGGAATTGCGGCTAATTTAAAAGCTTCTTGGGGATTGCCAACATTCATTAATATTTGGGTACGAGTACGGGGTAAATTATCTAGGGGTACTTCTGCAACCGTAAACGGCAATAATCCCTGATAAACCCTTCCTTCTTCCCCTTCCCCACAGGAAACCGTCACATCTTCACCATTCTTTAATATTTCCGTTCCATTTCCACATCCAACAATTGCCGGAACTCCCAATTCCCTAGCAATAATTGCCGCATGACAGGTTCTCCCCCCAGAATTAGTAACTATGGCACTAGCTTTTTTCATAATCGGTTCCCAATCAGGATCAGTGCGATCGCTAACTAACACCTCACCAGGTTGGAAATCACCAATTTTCTCCGTATCCAGGATAATTCGGACTTTTCCTTGACTAATAGCTTCACCTACTGCGCGTCCAATTACAAGGGGTTTTCGAGAAGCAGGATTAATCACGTCTCCAGATTCTGTAAATTTATAGCTCCGCAATACATTCCCAAATTTCTGCGATTGTACGGTTTCTGGACGTGCTTGAACTATAAATAACTCATTGGTAATCCCATCTTTTGCCCATTCAATATCCATCGGGGTAAAATAACCATTTACCTGGGAGTAATGGTCTTCGATTAAACATGCCCAATTTGCTAATTGTAATATTTCGTCATCACTGAGGGCAAATTTATTGCGATCGCTCATTTCGACTTCGACATTCTTAATGGAATTTGCACCTTCTTCGTAGACCATTTTTAAAGCTTTACTACCCAAATTCCGATCGATAATAGGTCTAAATCCCGTTTTTAATGTCGGTTTAAATACGTAATATTCATCAGGATTTACCGTACCCTGAACAACGTTTTCACCTAATCCGTAAGCAGCACTAATTAATACCGCATTTGGGAATCCCGTTTCAGTTTCAATCGAGAACATAACCCCCGATGTGGCTAAATCGGAACGCACCATTTTTTGAATTCCCACAGTCAAGGCAATATCAAAATGGTCAAAACCTTTGATTTCGCGATACGATATGGCTCGGTCTGTAAATAGGGAAGCAAAACAGCGATGAGTTGCATTTAAAACAGCTTCAATTCCCGTAATATTGAGATAAGTTTCCTGTTGTCCAGCAAAGCTTGCATCTGGTAAATCCTCCGCAGTAGCAGAAGAACGCACAGCAACATCAGTATTTGGATTATATAGTTGGCAAAGTCGTTGATAAGACAATGCGATCGCATCCTGTAACTCTTGGGAAAATGGGGTATTTATCAATAATTCCCTGGCTTTTTCTCCCCGTTGCTTTAAATTACTCACATCCTCCACATTCAAGTCATAGAAGAGTTTGCGAAGCTGTTCTTCAATTCCTGCTGACTTAATAAAATAACGATATGCACTAGCGGTTGTGGCAAAACCTAATGGTACATTTATACCCTGTGGTTTGAGTTGTTGAATCATTTCACCCAAAGAGGCATTTTTACCTCCCACTAAAGGTATATCTTTGATACCAACCTCATCAAACCAGAGAATGAAAGCTTCTTCTTTGGAGGATTGGGATAAAATATTCTGTGCGATCGTTACCATTATTACGTACCTCTGATGATATACATCCTGGTTATAGGGATTTAATGATATACACTCTGGTTCTGAGAATTTAATGCCCTATGTGTTGGGTATATCACACACAGATGGTATTTGCCCTACCACTTTTTAATGATTTATTCCAATTTTTAAATTATTAATTTTTATGCAACTATTCTGATGACATCGACTTTAACAGAAAAGGTTATTCTGAGGAGCTTATTCACTCAAATTTGCATTCAAAATTACAAAATATGACTTATTTATTTTCTATGTAAATGAATATTAATTATTGACGTTTCGTGACAAATTCCAACAGAAGAAAAACATGTAAGAATATCGCAAAAGATTGATAAAAACAGTATAAAGTTTAACTATTTTTATTGACTTTTTTCCTTCAGAGTTCTACAAAAGATATACTTGATTGTAAAAAGACGAAAAGAGACAACAATGGCTACTATTAAAGTCAGTAATTTCAGGGAGGTTTATGTTCGATGATTTTAGCAAAGAAGCAAATCAAGTAATACTTATTGCCAAGCAAGAAGCTCGTGTTTTAAACCATCACTTTATCGGAACAGAAAACATTCTTTTAGGATTGGTTGAAGAACAACAAGGAATTGCCAGTCAAATATTAAGAGCAATGGGTATCAATGCGACTAAAATCCGCACAGAAGTGGATAAAATAATTGGTCGAGGTTCTGGATATGTTGGGGAAGAGATACCTTTTACTTCTCGAACAAAACAATTTTTAGTTAATGCTCGTAAACAAGCTTACCAATTCGGAAAAGCAGAAATTGATACGGAACATTTACTACTCAGTTTGATTGGTGATGTTTGTAATAAAACCCAGCATAATTCTGATTCTGTAGGCATTTCCATCCGAATCTTACAACTGCTAGAAGTTGATTTAGATAGTCTTTACCAACAAATTATTGATTATATTAGAGCAGTGAAACAGCAAAATTATCAAGAAGAAAAAATACAATTTATCGACGAAAAGATAGATGATAAAGAAAATAGAGCGAACTATATACAGAATTATGTAGAAAATACTCTTTTAATAACTTCTCCAAATCTTGAAGAAAAAGTTAAACATCTTGCCATGATGCTTACAGGGGCAAAGCAACTAATAGCTGAAATTGAGACTCAGGTTGATAATCAGCAAAATATCTTATCCTCTGATGTACTTGATGCGATTCATCAATTACCAGTGAATGAGTTAACACAATCATCGTTAGAAAGCAAAGATAATTTGCAAGATTTATTTATTAGATTACATGCACTAATAGAAGGAGATAGAAAATTAAATCCCGAAGATATTATGGAAGCAAGGTATCAGCTAATAGTTTTAATTTCTGCGAGTAAAAATATTGGGGAAGATAACTGGAAGCGGAAAGCAAATACTGCCATCAAAATCTTAATTGGTACAATAGTACAACGACCAATTGATAGTCATCAACTGTCAGAATATCGAAGTATATTACCTGCTATTTCCAAATTACTATTATTGAGGTAAATACTAAATATTGATTGATTTTTAGACTAAGGAATGTGGATTAAATAAAGTACAAAAATTAGGTGATGAAATCGCCTAGTGTCACGCACCATTCCCAACTAAATTGGAAATTGTAGTTTATTTAGTTCGCGTTCCTAATGACCTATTGAATCAGCAACTCTTTTTAAAATACTGGCAATACTATACAAATCATTTTCACGTCTTTGTAGCGTAAATAAATCAGAAAACCCATACTGCGGTAAAGCTTGAGTTAATAATTTTAGAAAACGAAACTCACTACCATTAGTGACTAAACCAAATGCAGGACGTTCAGGAGTTGGTATTGCCATCATATAACTTAAAGCTTGAGGAATAGCTTCTTTTAAAGAAAATCCAGCTTCTTTTGACTCAATTACTAATACCCATAACTGCTCTTGCAAAACTAATATATCAATTCTGCCTCGAACCTCTTCACTATTTTCTTCTAAAGCAATTTTAATCGAATTTTCGGTACGAATCCGAAATGGAGGACTATAAAAACCAGCTATTGATAATAGAGGAGATATTACAACTAACTTAACAACTTCCTCGGACATTGGATATTCGCTTAAATAAAGGAAGTTTGCTTTAATTTGGTCTAATATTTGTTTTTCTGCTTCTGTTAACTCAGGTAAATTATCCTGCCATTCTGGAAAAAAAGAAGCATCTTTATTTTCTTGCAAACCAAATTTTGCTTTGACCTCATGCAATGTTAGTTCGCTAGCTTGAATCGTTTGTACCATATTACCTCTATTATTCGTAATGGCAGTTATAACCTGTTTTCTAGGAGTTTTATACTGATTCAGGTTTTTCGTGGGAGAGAAAGCCGATTTCTTTCAAGGCAGTCGCTACATCCAAACTACAATAAAATGTTCGTAAATTGCTAGATTGCGGCTAATTTTTGGGAATACTATCCTTAACATTAGTTTTCCAAAGGAATATATAAATGGATCATCCTGAACTACGACTTTTTTCACGTTCGGCAGGAACTTCCAAAGCTTTAGTTTTTATAGATGGTTTTTTAAGTGAAAATAAAGACCGTCGCAACAATTTACTTTCTGCATTAAACTACGCAGGATGGCATCATTCGATTTATCACTTATGGTGGGAAGCTTCTAGTAAATCTAGTGCATTCGGTATGGATTATCATAAATGTAAAATCCGTGCAAAGTCTATTGGTAAAGAATATTTACAAAGTTTGATTGAATCTGAAATTACCGAACAAAATATTTCTTTATTAGCTCATTCATTAGGTGCACGTGTTGCTTTTGATGGAATTGATAATTGGAAAGGAAATCAGCATTCAATCGAAAATGTAATTTTTCTAAGTGGTGCTGTACGTCGAGATAGTAGTAAAAATTGGGGATATGTTGCTGATAAAATCAAAGGTAAATTAATTAATGTTTATAGTTACGACGATTCAACATTAAAAAAGTGGTTCAAAATAGCTGAATTAGGTAATGCTTGTGGACGTAAGCCAATCAAAGAATATCATCCAAAAATAATAAATGAAGATGCTACATATTTTCTTGGCAAAGACCACAATCTTTCCAAACCACTTGAATATTTACCTGAGTTAGTGAGAAAGGGTTTATGGTGTATGTAAGTTGGCTTTAAATAAAACTGTAAAGATAGGACTCATATTTGGTTTTTTGAAAGATACGTAGGGTGTGTATAGCCTACGGCATCTAAGAAAAGCGATAGCGTAAAGTACCCTACAATTACCCAAATTTTAGGAAGAAAGTAGGTTTCTGTTTTTTTCATCCTCATTGGAGATTTTGATTAAGGAGAAACCCACTTTCTCGGATTGCAATTAAAAACTAAAACTCGGCACTTTGTGGTGTTCTGGGGAAAGGAATCACATCCCGAATATTGCCCATCCCCGTCATAAATTGCACTAATCTTTCAAACCCCAAACCGAAGCCAGCATGGGGAACCGTACCAAATCTTCGTAAATCCAAATACCACCACAAATCCTCTTCCTTCATCCCTTGCGCTAACAACCTTCTTTGCAACACATCTAATCTTTCTTCCCGTTGGGAACCACCAATAATTTCCCCAATTTTAGGAGCAAGAATATCCATTGCAGAAACAGTCTTTTCATCATCATCCAAACGCATATAAAATGCCTTAATTTGTGCCGGATAATTAGTTACAATCGTCGGCTTATTAAATAATTTCTCGCACAAATATCTTTCATGTTCCGATTGTAAATCTGTACCCCAACTCACAGGATATTCAAACTTAACATTACCCTTTTCAATCGCTTTTTCCAATAATTTAACAGCTTCAGTATAAGTAATCCGCTCAAACTGATTATTAATAATATTTTCTGCCGTTTCCAAAACCGTCTTATCAATGCGATCGCGGAAAAATTCCATGTCTTCCGGGCACTTCTCCATCACATATTTAAAAATATGCTGCAAAAATGCCTCAGCTAAGTCCATATCTTCCTTTAAATCGCAAAACGCCATTTCTGGCTCCACCATCCAAAATTCAGCCAGATGTCGCGAGGTATTAGAATTTTCAGCGCGGAAGGTGGGAGCAAATGTGTAAACATTAGAAAAAGCCATCGCCATTACTTCAGCTTCAAGTTGTCCACTTACAGTTAAATATGTGGGTTTTCCAAAGAAGTCTTTACTGTAATCAATAGTATTTTCTTTAGTGCGAGGAATATTATTTAAATCAAAACCAGTGACACTGAACATTTCCCCAGCACCTTCGCAGTCGCTAGCGGTGATAATGGGAGTATGTACCCAGAGAAAACCCCGTTGTTGAAAAAATTCATGTATGGCTGTCGCACAAGCATTACGAACGCGGAACACAGCACCAAAAGAATTTGTCCGACTGCGTAAATGTCCGATATCGCGTAAAAACTCGAAGGAATGACGTTTTTTCTGTAATGGGTAGGTTTCCGGGTCAGATTCCCCGTATACTTTAATACTAATAGCTTTAACTTCAATCCGTTGTCCTTTTCCTTGGGATGCAACTAGCACCCCTTCAAATTCGACGGAAGCACCTGTATTTGCTTTTTTGATAAATTCTTCATAACCCGCAACATCTTCGGTGATGACGACTTGCAAGCTTGCCATCGACGAACCATCATTGACTTCGATAAAAGCAAAACCTTTGAGTTCCCGTTTGGTACGTACCCAACCTTGAACTTTTACAGTTTCGTCGGGTTCTCCACTACGTAATATTTCCGCAATACGTTTTTCGATCATATTTTTTACTCAAAAATAATAATAATTTTGTGGTAATTTCAGATTTGGGACTTTACAGCTATTTTCGGGTAAATTGAACCACATTTTTGACTTATCTCACGCAGAGGCGCAGAGGCGCGGAGAGGAATAAAATAATGGTCTGAGTAAATTAAAACTGCTGTAAACAGGAAGAAAATCCAAAATCCAAATTACCGAGAAAATGACTTTAATAACCAGCCTATGATAACGCCCAATCCACTAA
The DNA here is from genome assembly GCF_002289455.1 of Brunnivagina elsteri CCALA 953. Lineage (GTDB taxonomy): Bacteria > Cyanobacteriota > Cyanobacteriia > Cyanobacteriales > Nostocaceae > Brunnivagina > Brunnivagina elsteri. Next base: position 4,283 of record NZ_NTFS01000041.1, on the reverse strand, counting down.
AGCGGATAATCTGCCAAAATGGGTCTTTAATACTACGCCAACTAAACAAGCGACTTTCTAGGTTAATTTCCAGCACTTCCAATTGTTGTTGAATATGCTTTAACTCCGCTTTCATTTCTGGTAACTTACTTTGATTAAGTTCAGAGGTACGTTGTTGTAACTCATCTTGGAGATTGCGATCGCACTCGACTTGCTGATAACGCTCCCTCAACGCTACCAAAGCTTGCTCAATTTCCTCAAGCCCTTGCTCAAATTCTAAAGACTGATTTTCTTCACCAGATGACTCGGATTCTCGTTTCGATGGCTTCATGGACGGTTTGTCAACTACAATTAATCCAAATCTGGTTATAGTCCAACCTGCTCCCACAAGCAAATATATTTTTGTATTTGGCAATAAACTGTGGAGTATGGGGGATATGGCAACCGCATTGAGTTCCGCTGATCGCAAAAACCCACAATCGAACTAATTAGCCATATATTTAACCAATTTTACCTTTTACTATGACCAAAACGATTCGTAATTTGCAATTAAACTGCGAATTGCGAATTGCGAATTGCGAATTGTAATGACCCCCCTTGCCAAATCCTCAACTACCATCTAATATGACCCAATCTACACAACCATCAAAAAACAAACAATTAGAACAAATCAGCGACTTGGAACTAGCACAAGCGCTGATGGAAAGACTAAGTATTCCCGAAAAAGACTGGCACAAACTAAAATCAAACCGCAAAGCCCGTGCGAGTGAGATTATTGCAGCAGCGCTAGTCTATTTGCTCAAAGACCAAAAAGAAGAAGCATTGCAGCGATTAGAACAAGCAACTGGTTGGTTAAATCGTTCTGTTTCCGCACCTCCTTGCCCCACCCACGGGAACCAAAAAAGTTAGATTTAGGACTTGGTAATTATGAGTTATCTGAGTTATTGACACTGCACATTATTTCGATTCCTCCAACCTCACCTTACCAAGGGGAGGTGCCACGGGCGGTGGGGTTATTTTATGCATCTTCATATTAAAATGGTATAACTTTTAACTCTTTAACTATCTTCTTAGTGATAATTTGCGCCGAGACTGTAACTGTTTACACAAGCGTAATTCAGTACCTTTTTTGTTCCATTCAACTTGGTCAAAAATTTGATGGAGAATACTCATACCGCGACCATTTTCCGACTCATCGGGTGGTAAATAGTCTGTGGGGTCGGTTTCGCAATCTAAATCGGACGATTTAGTCTCAAACCCGCATCCTTGGTCGGATATTACCCACCAATACTGGTTATCAATTAGGGAAAAACGAACTATAACTTTTTTGCCAGGGTCTAAATTATTACCATGTTTAGCAGCATTAACTAGGGCTTCTTGAAGTCCTAGACGGAGTTCAGCTTGCAGTTTTGCAGGAATTGCTGCAAGTAGCAAATCTAAAATTGGGCAGAGGTAAAGGGTGGAGGCAAAACTTATTGTCCCCCAATTACGTCCAACTGGACGAAGCGAGATAGTAATCACAAGGAAAACCCCATAGCTTTCAGAGTTAGCTAGACATCAGTTTGCTGTCACAGGCACCCTGATAAAAATTGAGGTGGTCGTGTTGCCTTCAAACTTGCGTCTTTAGAACTAAATTTTGAAAATGCTAGGGAGCAAAGTCTCTCTTAATTTTATTAGGATGAAAGCCTACAAAATGACTGGATTATGTTTGCTAAAACAAGGAGCAACTTAACAGATGCGTTGAATTTGCAAGAGTATAGGGTACTCTTCCACCAGCCTATTTGCAATTTAAACAGCCTAAGTTATATATTTTGAGTGACAATGCAACTTCAATTTCTTTAATCAAAAGGAATTATAATTTCAGCTTAATTCAAGTTTAGCATTTTTACTATGCACTAGACTACAAATTTGAAATTTGAGTTTTTGTTTATGACTCAATGCCCCTATCTAATTGTGATAACACAAGAAATGCTGCAACTTCCACATGTGCAGTCTGGGGAAAAAAGTCAGCAGGTTGGACGCGCTTGAGCTTATATACTCCATCTTGACAAAGTAATTTGAGGTCACGTGCCAATGTGGCAACTTTGCAACTAACATAAACAATTTGTTTTGGTTTTGATGACAACAAAGCCTCAATGACGCTTTTGTCGCATCCTTTGCGTGGGGGATCGAGAATGACGATATCGGGTTTGATATCCATCTTCGGCAATAACTGTTCAACCTTACCAACATGAAACTCAACGTTTTCAATGCCGTTGTATTCAGCATTTAACTTAGCTTGCTCCACTGCTTCTGGTTGGACTTCCAATCCCCAAACACGGTTTACTTGCTTGGCTAGTGGCAAAGTTAATGTTCCAATGCCACAATAGGCATCGAGTAGACTTTCCTCTCCATTTAGACCTAGCTCCAACTGAATTTGTTGCAATAAAGCTTCCGTTGTTTCGGTATAAACCTGAAAAAACGTGTCTGGACGCACTTGAAATTTCAATCCGGCAAATTCTTCCCATAGAAAATTCCTGCCAGCAATGCAACGAGTTTCTCGTCCAAAGATGGCATTAGTGCGATCGCAATTCAGGTTTAACATTACTCCAACTAATGGGGGATAGCGGTCTAACCACTCTTGTGCTAGTCTACCGATTTCTGATATATTCCAGGATTTGACTATTAGCGTCAGTAGGATTTCCCCCGTGCGGCGACCAATACGCAAGCTCAAATGACGAATTAATCCACTATGGTGATTTTCGTCATACGGTTGCCAATTTTGCTTAAGTATGTATTGTTTGACTTCCCGTAATAACGGATTTAAGCGCTCGTCCTGTACTGGGCATTGATTTAAATTCACAATTTGATGGCTACCCTTCTGGTAATAACCTGCAACCACATTCCCAGTTGCCGATTTCCCCACGGGATAAGTAGATTTATTGCGATAACCCAAAGACTCACCCATAGTTAAAACATCATCAACAGGTGGTGAAGCAAAACCCCCGATACGCTCCAAAGCTTGGATAACTTGGTTACGTTTTGCTTTTAGTTGATATTGATAATCAATGTGCTGCCACTGACAACCGCCACATTTATCAGCCACAATGCAACTTGGGCGAATCCGATCGCTTGATGGCTGTAAAATTTCTTTTGCGATCGCATGGGCAAATGTCGGTTTAACATGCACCAGACGGGCTTGGATGACATCTCCAGGCACAGTATCGGGAATAAAGACGACGCGATCGTTCACACGTCCCACACCATCCCCTGAATCGGTTAAATCGGTAATTTCAACTTCGACTAATTCACCTTGCTGCCAAATGCTCATTTTTTGTCGGGTATTGTAAGGTAGATTTTTGAATTACAAATCTTTATAAAGATTGCTTATCTAGAATCGCTTGATGTTGCATTGTAAAATACATGTAGCTAAATAATATTTCTGTCATCCATAAATCATGACTGTAGTAAGCCAAGTTATTCTCAAAGCCGACGACGAACTGCGTTACCCCAGCAGTGGCGAACTCAACAACATCAAAGACTTTTTGAGAAGCGGTGAACAACGAGTTCGCATCGTCACCACCCTTTCCGAAAGCGAAAAGAAAATTGTTCAAGAAGCAACTAAACAGTTATGGCGGAAGCGTCCTGACTTTATTTCACCAGGAGGCAATGCTTACGGACAGAAGGAACGTGCCCAATGTATCCGCGATTTTGGCTGGTATTTGCGCCTCGTAACTTACGGAGTTCTCGCTGGGGATAAAGAACCCATCGAAACAATCGGTCTTCTTGGCGCACGGGAGATGTACAATTCCTTGGGTGTACCTTTGGCTGGAATGGTGGAAGCTCTTAGCTGCCTCAAAAATGCCTCACTTGAATTGTTAAACTCTGAAGACGCGACTGAAACCGCGCCTTACTTTGATTTCATCATTCAAGGGATGTCATCTTAATCTAAAGTTAATGCAATTTGATTTTGCGATTTTCTAGATTAAGGGTTGAGATTTGGTTCTCTAAGCACCAATAACATTCCCAGATATTCATTCTACCTCCCCACACCTGCTAGTTACCCAGGCATTAAACTGTCGAGTTGCTAACAAGTTGTGGGGAAATTTTATTTGGGAATTGGGGATTGCCCTAGTACACCTGAGTTCGATGTAAAAAAATAAGCTATAAATCTTTCCTGACAAGAGTTCCAAGATTTTATTAGGCTTGAGTGATTGTCAATAATTTTAAGCTATTGATAAATAATTGCTAGTTGACAACTTCAATAAGTAAATTTTTCCAACAAAATCCTAAGTAATATTACTAACAACAATCAATATTGTCCC
>NZ_NTFS01000409.1 GCF_002289455.1 Brunnivagina elsteri CCALA 953 | reverse complement strand
TTTGTCATGCTGACGAAGGAAGTATCTAAAAGCTTTTAAGGTATTTGAAAGTATATTCTTAACCCGTTCTTAGTATAGTTCTATAGTTTATAAGAATTTATTTTGAAGGTTGGATTGAGTTGTTAGTAATGACGCTAATACTACCATCTGCTTCCATATAAGCTTTCTTCACATCAGCCAAATATTCTACTCCTTGCTGCCGGAACTGACTCATCAATTCTTCCTCTGTAATTAACTCACGTTGCAGATGACGGTTAATCAGTTGACCGTTTTTTACTAGTAATAAGGGTGGAGGATTTAAAAAACGCTGAAATTTGGGAATTTTATAACCCAACCAATTTAAAAAATAACTCCAAAAAATAACAGTTCCAACCAGAATTGCCCCTTCTGTAATCGATGTATAAGTGCTAGCCATTGCATTTTGTGCAGCTTCAGCAAATAACACAACGACAAGTAAATCAGCGATTCCGAGTGTACCAAGTTGGCGACTAGGTAAAAACCGCAGTACTGAAAATAGAGCGAGATATACTAGCGAACCGCGTACAACTAATTCTAAAACTGGCATACTAGGAATAAAAATTGCTTGCCAATCAATCGCTAACCATTTATTCATTGGTGATATTTATTTATTTTTGAGGAATATAAGAATTAGGAGTAAAGATGAGTATCTCTACTTATCGGGTTTCCCTTCTGTCTTCTGATAAAATTCTATTGCCAAATATCGAAAATCTCTTTCATGATTATTACAAATTACGGTTTTTCTTCTTGATTTTAAATCGTAATGGTTTCTTGAAAGCCCGAAATAAGCGAGTAATTAAGTGCGCTTTTCCTCTATTTCCAACTCTTTTGTGTGTTTCTTCAGGGTTATTTGGTTTCATTCCCTGTTGAAGTCGAGTTTCTTCTGTGAGAGGAATTGCATTTTTATCAGGTACTATTTGTGAACCATATTTACGAGCATAAACTTGGGTGAATTCGGCACCAAAAAATAAAATTTGTGCCGCATAATAAACCCAGACCAAAATAGCTACTATTGAACCAGCAGCACCATAGGTTGAACTAAAGCTAGTTCGGGCTAAATATTGTCCTAGCAAAAATCTCCCAAAGGAGAATAAAAGTGAGGTAATAGCTGCACCAATCCAAACATCACTCCAAGTAATTTTTACATCTGGTAAAACTTTAAAAATTAATCCAAATAAAGATGTGGTAATTGCAAACGCTAAGACAAAATTAATAAACTGCCAAAGAATATTAACACTTGGTAAAGCATTACTAAAATAACTCACAGTAGCCGTTAAAGCTGTACTAATTACTAAAGAAACAAGTAATAAAAAGCCAATTCCTAAGACCATTGCAAATGATAAAAAACGTTGACGTACAATGGTTTTTACTGCTCGTCCAGGTTTTGGTTGTACTTCCCAAATCGTATTTAAGGAATCTTGTAATTCCGTAAATACACCAGTTGCACCGAAAAATAACAAACCAACGCTAATTAGGGAAGCAACGGTTCCCTGTTGGGGTTGACTAGCACTTTTAATTGCTGTCTGCACAACCGTTGCACCTTCTCCCAGTAAACCATGAAGTTGTGCTTCGATCGCACCTCTGGCTGCATCCTCACCAAAAACAGCACCTGCGATCGCAATTACTATTATTAACAATGGGGCTATGGAAAATATTGTGTAATAGGATAACGAAGCAGCTAACCGCGAAGCTTTATCTTTACTCCATTCTGCAAACGTTTCTTGGAACAACCCCAAAACTGCCTTCAGATTCATTTACTTGTCTCCTTTGATTGAGGTTCAATTCCTCGCTGATTCTCATTAATGCTTAAATCTACTGAGTGAGACATCCTTCTGAAGGTGTTTTCAGCTATATCCAAAAGAGGGAATTAATCAATAAGAAGGGAATTTATCACCCTACCTTCGCTCATTTTTGACCCAAAAATTTAATTAAGCCTCACAGTGCTTGTAATCCAGAAGATTCGGTCAACTCAGGCATTTTTGGCTCGTACAAGGTTTTAGCCATTTTTATGATTTGTACTTCCCTACGCCTTAAGTAGACGCTTTTAGAAGCCTGATACGAAGGTAGTAAACGTTACTTAGAAATGACTGTTTACTTAAAAATAGCCTTTTCCCTTTTGAATTAAGGCTTTAATTCAACTTAGAGTTTTAGAATAAGCGAAAGCCCAGTAATTTCTCTACATCGCTATCACTTAGTTCCTTATCGTGCATTTCTGCCCGTTTTGCGATCGCTTATGCTAATTTATTTATACAAATAAACATGTTAAGGGATTGCTCATATTTTCGGCAAAACCAAGAATACCGCGATCGCGATGTTCGTAAATTAATTTTCCTTGAGAATCAAATAGAAAAGTGCCTCCCCGTTGTGTCAAGTAAGATGAATTTGGCACATAAGTATTCCAGTTGCTCAAAACTTCGGTCATGTTTCGCAGACGTAGGGTTGCTAGTTCAAAAGGGCGCTGAAAACCTTCTCCGACGGCATTCGAGAAAAATGAACCTTTGATTGGTGGTAAATGTGTACCATCCACAACTTCACTATCAGCGATTAACTGAGGAGCTTTCCTATCACCTGTATAACCGCGAAAAACTTCCTTCAAAGTTCCAGGACTACCAATCCCAGCACACATTAACATTAAATTCAGCCAAGCTTTTTGTGACGTTGATAGTATTGGGAATTGTATAGATAAACCGCGATAAAGCCCTAAAATAGCATGAATTTCAGCTATTGCATCCACAAACAGCCATTCTTGAGGAAATCCCGTATATTCACAAAATTTGACACCAGAATTACGATTTCCAATTCCAATAGCGCGAATTGTGATTCCCCTTGAAGAGAGCAATTCTTTTTCTCTTTGCAGCCACCAAGCATATTCTAGATTATCAAAATCTCCCAACTGCGACCAAATAAGTACGAGCAACTGTGAAGTATTTGAGCAACCATCTAAAACGGGTTTAATCTGCCCATCGCTAACTCGCAAGCGTTGAGTTTGACTCAAAATCGAGTAAATATCTGGAGAATTGGAGCGTGTTTGAGTATTCATGTAGGTGAACAGTCTTCAGATATGATTTTAGGACTATAAATATCTTATTGGATAATCAAAATTATTTGTAGTAGCTTGAGAGGAAGCTAAATAGACTTCGGCAGAAGCTGGTGAAATAGCACTTGTCAAGGAAGTTAACAATGCGATTCCCAAAGGGATCGCAGTCAATGAAGCAGTAAAAATTTTGGTTTTCATTTTCGTCACTATAGCGGTTCTCAGTTGATTTAAATACAGTTTGTGATTAAGAGTGCTGTAGGGGGAATCCACAGTTGTTTGCCCTGGATTGTATTTCACAAACGAGAAGCGCTATAGTTATGGGTTGCAAGGAGAGCAAGGAACTCGAACGCATTAACGAACGGCTGGGAGAACTTAATGCATCACTCTCTAGCATTAGATTTTAAAAGCCCAATTACCCCTCTAATCTCAGCAATTAGATGCTTAAAAAGAGAGTTGCCCAAATGTTTTAATGCATTTGTAAGTTAATAATTTTTAGCTTCTTGTTGTAATTTTTATTGTTATGCAAAATACATTATTTAATAAGACCTTCCGTGACAGTGAAGGCAACATTACTTTAGCTCAGATGCCAAACCTACCACTTATTGTCTGGATAGCAGCTAGTTTACTCAAACTAATTTTTACAAGCGGTAAAATCAATATAGGATTAGATGTATACTCAAAACGGATAGAATATAAACTTTTGTCATGCTGACGAAGGAAGTATCTAAAAGCTTTTAAGGTATTTGAAAGTATATTCTTAACCCGTTCTTAGTATACTAGCAAACGGCTCCTTGTTTACTTGGGCGTGGCTCGAATTATTTCAAGGCGTTAATTATTTTCGCAGAACGCTAGGGCTTGCCGTGTTGATTATTATTATCGTGTCAAAAATTCAGTGAAAATGAATTATGCGTCGAACCCAACCAATACTGATATTTTTTGCTGCTGAAGCAATCTATGTATAATTGCTGTGTAATCATCAATTACGCAATATTGCGGTTTATAAATAAAAATAATCAAGGCAATATTTATAGGGATTAGCGATTAACTAAATTTCGTCAAATAGAAAACAAAAAACTCAGGAGCCAGATACAACAATGAGTACAAAAAATTTAGAGCTTTTTAGTACGGAAGAAATAACAGTAACTTTACCTAAGAGTTATATACAGAGGCTACATAACCTTCTCAGAGATAATTCTCAAGCCACAGGAAAAGCCGTTAATCTCCAAGAACGTGTACAAAGAATGCTACAAAACCCCGAAGACAGGGATATATTGGCATATCTAGATTGGATACTCAAGCAAAATGATGAGTAGTTAATGGTTAAGAGGTGGATTAAGTCGAAGTTTTGCCTTCGAGATACCGCTCAATATCAGCAACAGCATCCTCCCAAGCGGCTAAATCAATTTTATCATCAGGCTCTACTTCAGCAATCTCTTCCGGCTGACTTTCTACCAATGGCACTTCTTCCTTTGGAGTTATATTTTGTTGAAGAATATCCTCTAACAGGTTGAGGGATTGAATAAACTCTTGGTTGGCAGCTACTCGCTGTTCTTCTTGATTTGGCTCCATTGTTCTAAATAATTATTTTTGTAGATTGACTAACCAATTAGCGAATAACGAAATCACTAAACTATCTTTCCCATTTCCGCACAAAAATCTATCAAGCTTTCATAAATTTACACGTAAATAGGCTTAATGGCAAAATCAGCTAGGTTAAAAAATTAAAATTCGATTCCAGCTTGTGCTTTGACACCTTGTTCACGAAATGGATGTTTAATTAAAGTCATCTCGGTGACTAAATCTGCACATGCGATTAATTCTTTGGGTGCGCCTCTACCTGTGAGGATAACATGACTTTGGACGGGTTTTTGGGCGATTCCGGCGATAATATCTTCAACTGCCAAATAACCGAGTTTGAGGGCAATATTAATTTCATCTAAAAGTACGAGTTGAAAATCTGGATTGCAGATGTACTCTAAGGATTTTTGCCATGTAGCTTGAGCTATTTGAATATCGCGATCGCGGTTTTGGGTTTCCCAGGTAAAGCCTTCTCCCATTGCGTAAAATTCTAACTGTTCTTCCCACATACTGAAAACTTTCTTTTCGGCTGGTTCCCAAGCTCCCTTGATAAATTGAATTATTGCAACTTTGTAACCATGTCCAAGCGATCGTAATACCATTCCTAATGCAGCTGTGGTTTTTCCTTTACCGTTGCCTGTGTTGACTATAATTAGACCTTTTTCGGGTATGGCTTCGGAAATGCGTTTATCTTGTACTTCCTTACGACGCTGCATTTTTTTTTGATATTGTTCGTCTGTCAAACCCGCAGCTTCAATTACTGCTGCATCGCTTGTAGTTTCCCAAGATTTATCAATTGCCATATACCCTAGTTCCTGCGACTACTTAATTATTTTAGAGGAGGTTAGGGAATAAGTACTACTAATTTATTTGTGTTGAAAGTCAAACGCGATCGCTCAAAACCCCCAAACCTCAAGAAATCGGGTTTCTCTCCCACGGAAAAACCCTTTTCGCAGTATGACAATCCTAGAAACCTGATTTCTCCCCTAATCGAAAAAAACTAAAATACCTGGGTTAATTAATTATACTACGAGCGGCTTAAAACTTTACTAATATAGAACCCCTCTCCAACCTCTCCCCTTGGTAAGGATGTTGTTGGC
>NZ_NTFS01000408.1 GCF_002289455.1 Brunnivagina elsteri CCALA 953 | reverse complement strand
GGTTTTTGACCATTGGTGAAGTAGCAGACCTAAAAGCTGTCAGTGTGGATACGATTAGACGCTGGGAAAAAGAAGGACGGATGTTAGCCGAGATATGTACTGACTCCCACCCCCATATTGTCCAGGTAATGGATTTATTTGAAGACAATAATCGTCACTGTTTGGTGATGCAATATATACCGGGAATGAGTTTGTGGGATTTGGTGCGACAACAGGGGAAATTATCAGAAACCGCAGCAGTTAAATACATCCATCAAATTGGTTTGGCTTTGGTGGAAGTGCATCGCAGAAAGCTTTTACACCTCGATGTCACCCCGCTCAATATTATGATTAATTCCGAGTCGGGAACTGGCAAAGCTGTTTTAATCGACTTTGGCATTGCTGCGGATATGTCACCACCAAGCACGTTGTCGATGTCCTTTGGGAATCGAGCTTTTGCACCTTACGAATTAATTCGCAAAGGTGTGCGTCATCCTACGGTTGATGTTTATTGCTTGGCTGCGTCGTTGTATTATGCTGTTACGGGGGAAATACCAACTAATTCGCTGGCTCGTAAATGGGAAGAAGAAGAATTAATTTCACCACAGCAACTTTTTCCTACCTTGAGTCAACCGTGTTGTGATGCGATTATGCGGGGGATGGCGTTGGAGGCAAAAGAGCGTAGCCAAAGCATACAAGAATGGATCGATTTATTGATACCCCAGCAAACACCTGTAACCGCTCAAGCAGAGGTTGAATTAAAATCCGATGTGGGGATTGATTATTCCAACTTAGAAAAGCTACTCAAAGCACAAAACTGGCTAGAAGCAGATGAAGAAACTCGAAGAGTTATGCTGAAAGTCACGAACCGAGAAGAGAAAGGTTGGTTTGATATTGGGTCAATTAATAACTTTCCTTGCACTGACCTCCACACAATTGACCAACTGTGGGTAAAACACAGCAATGGAAACTTCGGCTTTAGCGTGCAGAAGCGTATATGGTTGGAGTGTGGTGGTAAAGTCGATTATAAAGCGGAGCAAGCGTTGGGTGATGCTTTAGGCTGGCGAAAAAATGGAAAGTGGCTAGACTACAAGGATATTACATATGGAAAATGGCTAGACTACAACGATATTACACTTACATTAAATGCCCCTCTTGGACACCTCCCGGTGTGGGTATGGGCAGAGTGGGGGTTGAGTGTGTATGTTGTTGGTAGTAGGGGGTTTTTGGGAGTATTCTTCTATCGCATCCAGACTTGTAAAATGTAACACATACGGGTTACAGAATTTTCTAAAGATTTGTGAACGAGTCATTTTCCACGAAGTCATGCGGGTTCTGGGTTGACCATACCTGGCACTGGGAGTTTGGTGTTTTTTGGGTTTTCTGGCTTCTTCGTTGTAGTATGTCCCCCGCGATTTTTGGGTCATAATAGGGAATAACTAAATATCCCAGAAAGCGGGTTTCTCCCCACACAAAATCTGCAATTAGTATGACAAAACCCAGAAACCCGCTTTCTCCCTAAACGCGAAAACCCGAATAATTCTTCGTTGCATTCAGCATTGGGTGATGGGAGAAACCGGGTTTCTATTGGTGTTGCGTCGAAAATAGTCGTGTTGATTTTGAGAGAAACCCGGTTTATTGAGCAAATAATCAATTTTTCAAGTGCGATCGCGTTTCTCCCGTAGCGACTGTCTTGAAAGTCAAGCGATCGCAAAATTATACTGTTCATATAAACTAAGCAGGAGCAAACTCGGTATATTGTCGCAAACGGGGTGGATGAAATGCTAATACAATGCGATCGCGTAACGACTTCTGCGGACTATTAAGCTTGTAGAATAATAGCAAATATAAGCGATTGGTATTTATGGAAAATTCTCTATCGAACAAGAAACCCAGAAGCAAGAACTCGATATTAAAGTGCGATACCTACGGTGGTAAACTACGCATGATTTATTAAATACCTGTGCGACTTGGGAAGATACCCGCAAAACATCTATGCAAGTTGTACGGTAGATAAATAACCATAGTAGACACCAATCAATAACATTTTACGTCAAAATAATAGGGTATCTAAATTATTGAGGTGAGCCAATTATGGCTGTTATCTCGGATCGACAGTGGGATTTGTCTGTCGTCAATCGTGACGGTAAACTTGTCCTTGTAGTCGAGGTTAAGAGCAAAACTAACGTACCACCAGAATGGGCTACAAAATTTCGGCGTAATATTCTTGCACATGGAATTTTAGCCAATGCTCCCTATTTTTTGATGGTTTTTCCAGATAAATTTTACCTGTGGACTAATAGTGAGAATCTGATTTTAGAAAAAGAACCCGACTATACTATTGACGCGCATCCTATTCTCGATCCATATTTTGAGCGTGCAGGAATTGTCGGGGATAGAATTAGTGGGCAAAGTCTGGAAATAATTATTGCTTCTTGGTTGGGGGAAATTATCCATTCAGAAAAACCATCACAAAACTTTGATGCTACTCAACTTTGGCTGATTGAGTCAGGATTATATGATGCGTTAGCTGGAGGGCAGTTTCAGGATGAGGGGATAGCGTGAATATTTATGTTGAAACAAATTTTGTTTTAGAGCTAACCTTTAAACAAGAGCAATCTCAAAGCTGTGAAGATATTTTAATACTTTGCGAACAACAACGCGCAAAGCTGATCGTTCCAGCTTATAGTCTGGCTGAACCCCATGAAAAATTAAACCGTCAGGCTAAAAGTAGAAAGGAATTACAAAAGTCATTAAACACAGAATTAGGACAACTTTCACGTACAAGTTCTTATACAAGTCGGATTAAAAGTATCCAAGATATTGCTAGCTTAATAGTGCAAAGCAATGAGGAAGAGCGAAATCGCTTTATTCAGTATAGAGAACGACTCTTAAATGTTGCGGAAATTGTTCCACTTAATACTGAGATTTTAAAAGAAGCTGCATCTTCGGAAACAATTTATGATTTAACACCACAAGATGCCTTTGTTTATGCATCTGTTATCCAACATCTACGCCATTCTCAGCCACTACAAGCGTGTTTTTTGAATCGAAATTTTAAAGACTTTGACAGTCCAGATATTATTGATGAACTAAGCAAGTTCAACTGTAGGATGATTCCACGATTCGATCATGGTTTAAGCTTCCTTCAAGCACAAACATCACATTTAGATAGTGATTGAATTATTCTCAGGATTCTTCTTGAATAACCTCGATCTTACCGTCAAGTGCGATACCTGCGGTGGTGAACTACGCATAATTTATTAAATACGTTTTCTACTTGGGAAGATGCCCACAAAAGAAATAATTGATGATATTTATACAAGTCTTACGGTAGTGAATAGTCACAGATGGCTGGAGTATAATCTAACCTATGAATGTTGGTTTATGTCTAACGGATATCCTAAGTTAATGCTGAAACTACCTTAGTATTTTTTATATTAGGTAAATTTGCACTTGTGTAACTCAATGAATATCAGCTATTTTCATTGATAAATACTGGAATTAAAACCTGCGATGGTCAGAAAAATAAAGCACGGTGGTGGATATTTAGAAGTTGCTGTGGGAGTCGGAATTGTCTGTTTTATTACGTTGTTTGTTACTTTTTTTCTAGTGCCATATTTTGTGATTTATTTGCCAATTGTATTATTTTTGACTACTAAAATAGGATGTTGGTATATTTTACGTAATCAGCGATATGCTGGCATTCGCTTAACTATTTTTTATACATTTTGCTTGGAGTTTATCTTTATACTTTTCTCCTTACTATCGTCGGTTGTTTTATCTGCACCTAATTTATTTTATGGGTTCTTTATTTTCTCTGTCAGCTTGTTATGGTTTGCAAGTATGATACCGATATTGAATTCACTAGTTTTAATAATTTTATTTTTTGTTGCTTCGATTGTTGTCACTTTACTGCCATTAGTAGCGAGATATTTAGCTAATAATCATTATAGGAGAAATAGAAGAGTTAGAAAGGTTGTAATTAGCTCAAGTTGATTTGAAAAAAAAAGTTAATTCCTTTCATATTATAGAGTTATTTAAAAGTTCGTATATATAACTTTTTACGGACAATTAGAAACTGTTATATGCTTCTATTTACCTATACAAAATTTACTAAATATTCTCTCTAATACTGATTCTGTGACTTCCTCTCCTGTAATTTCTCCTAATGCATGAATTGCCGCACGTAAATCAATTGTCCAAAAATCAAACGGTAAATCTTGCTCTATTGTTGTTTGTACTTGTGTGAGGGATGTTTTTGCTTGTAATAATGCTGCTGCTTGACGTTGGTTAATGGCAAAATCTGTATCTGCTGCCGTTACTTTTCCTGTTTGCACTATTTGTAAAATTGCTGTTTCTAAATCTTCAATTCCTTGATTTTTTGCCGCAGCAGTTTTGACTATTTGATTTATTTCTTTTGGAGATGGGATATCTGGTAAATCAATTAAATCGATTTTGTTAATTACTAAAATTAATGGACGGTATTTTACTTGTTCGTAAATTTCTTTATCTTCAAATGTCCAACCTTGGGAAGCATCAATAGTCAATATAACTAAATCTGCACTTTGAGCGGCTTTGTGCGATCGCTCGACTCCAATTTTCTCAACGGTATCTTCTGTTTCCCTAATTCCAGCAGTATCCAGTACTTGTACGGGGATACCACCAACCACTAATTGGGATTCGACGACATCACGAGTGGTTCCCGGTAAGGGAGTGACAATTGCCCTATCCGTGCGACTCCAAGCATTTAACAAACTTGATTTTCCCACATTGGGACGACCAACGATCGCAACTTTTAAACCTGTTCGTAGTAACTCTCCTTTATCTGCTGTGGCAAGGATACGATTTATTTCTGAGGCGATTTTTGCAAATTCCTGAATGATATAGTTACAATCCAAAGGGGGTAAATCGTCTTCAAAATCGATTCGCGCTTCAATCTCTGCGAGTATGTCTAAACATTGGTTACGTAATTGTCGAATTGGTTGTGCTAATTTACCCTGTAATCCAGCAAGTGCTGTTTGTGCAGCTTGGGATGATTTTGCCCCAACTAAATCTGCAATGCTTTCTGCTTGGGTTAAATCCAAACGTCCATTTAAAAATGCTCGCAAGGTAAATTCACCAGGTTGGGCAAGACTTGCGCCATTTTCTATACATAACTGCAATACTTGTTGCACTGCCATAATTCCCCCATGACAGTGAAATTCCACCACATCTTCGCGAGTGTACGATCGCGGAGCTTTCATGATTAATAATAAGGCTTCGTCAATTGTTTGTTGGGTTTGTGGATGACGAATATAACCGTAGAGAATGCGATGACTTTCCCAAACTTGATTTCCTGGAGCTTGGAAGAGTTTTTGTGCGATCGCGACTGCTTGAGAACCCGATAAACGCACAATTCCCACACTACCTTGTTGTGGTGCGATCGCGGTAGCTATGGCTGCTATGGTTCCAGTTGTGGCAAAGTTTTGGGACATTTGGGAAAGTCAATCTAAAATCAAGAATCTACTTAATAGTATCGGTATTTTCTTGCCGATTTAAATTAAATTTAGCACGTATTTAATTTCTGTGACTTTACCTATAGATGATGTCATAATTGGGGAATGAGTAATCTTTCAATCGTATCCCATCAATACTTCGGGGTAAAGATTTATTCTGGCATCCACGACCAACCAAACGGGTTAAGCGAAGATTTGTCCCGAATAATACTGCCCAAAGATGGGATATTTCCGATCAAAGAAATGCGATCGCGGATATACTCAAA
Source organism: Brunnivagina elsteri CCALA 953 (assembly GCF_002289455.1). Classification (GTDB taxonomy): domain Bacteria; phylum Cyanobacteriota; class Cyanobacteriia; order Cyanobacteriales; family Nostocaceae; genus Brunnivagina; species Brunnivagina elsteri. Next base: position 3 of record NZ_NTFS01000408.1, on the reverse strand, counting down.
AAA
>NZ_NTFS01000407.1 GCF_002289455.1 Brunnivagina elsteri CCALA 953 | reverse complement strand
ACTTTCTAATTCTGTTAGCTCTACAAGGATTGGATAATACAAATAATGGACTAAAGCACCTTGGTTAATTGCGTCTTTGAGGGTGAATTCGGGTTGCAATACTTCCCCAAAGTAGTCAAATAGCGATCGCGTGCCATCTTCGTCATAATAACGTTCGGGTGTTGCTGATAATGCTAATCGCAAACCGACGTTACGAGGTAGGCTTTCTTCGAGTTTTGTTGCGCCTAAGTTATGCGCTTCATCACCTATAATTAGTGTACGTTCTGGTAAGTATTTGAGTTGCGATCGCAAACTTTCACCCATGAAGCTGGAGTTGGTTGTAATTAGGGTGAGAAATTGCTGGGAACCCGAATTGATATTGTAAAGTTGGGTTGATAGTTGGTTTTGCCAATTACGGGCTGTTTCAAAGGCTAAGATTGGTTGCAGGTTGAATTTTTGACATTCACGCTGCCATTGGGTAACTAAGTGACAGTAAGGACATACGATTAATAATACTTGCAGGTTAATTTGTTTGTAGAGTTCGCAGGCTATCGCTAGCGCTGTAATGGTTTTACCGCTACCTGTTGCCATTTTTAAAGTACCTCTACCGTTATTTGCAAACCAGTTTGTGATGGCTTGACGTTGGTAAGTACGCAATTGCAGAGATGTTGGTATTTGTGGACAACCTGGGAATGATTGGGAATTGGTTTTATAGTTACCTTTCGGTTCGGCAACAGTACTCAATACATTACTATTACCGAATATTGATAATTTTGTTGTCAGTCTAAAGGTTGGTACTTCGTCGTTTGGTAGATGCTTTACCCTGGTTTTCGTTTTATACATATAAACTGAGGGAAAATGGGAAATACAATTAATGACTTGAGTTTATTGACTTTGCATACTTCCTCCTTGTATTTATTAATTTACTATTAGTCACAGGCAAAAATGAAACTCGTTGTGTAAGTTATGGCTTTGGCTAAATTCCCAGAATCTGCTTTGTTTTGCTCATTTCTAATTGGTTCTTCATCCATAACCCGTAAAATCCCAATGGGAATACAATGGCTATGATAGAGAATCAAAATTAAGTGAGCCATTTCTAAAAAAGGTAAATTTAATCCACCACAAAATAACAACTCACCTCGAAGATATAAGAATTTGGGCATAACTCACACAACAAACAGTCATAACAAACAGTAAGTACTTTCTTATGCCATTTAGATTTGAAATTTTGTGGATTTGAGATTTTGCCACAGGTAATCAAAAATCCCACCACAGGTTTGAATTTTACAATCCCATAGAAATTTCTCTATCAAAATGGTATTAGTAGTTTGCTACCGTTAGTTGCAACCACGCCACACAGCTACTAACGTACCTTGAACTTGTACGTTCATCGCGCTAACTTCAATCGGTGTATATTTGCGGTTTGCTGGCTGGAGAGTTACGCGATCGCCATTACGATAAAATCGCTTCAAGGTAGTTCCATAACCATCCACACGAGCCGCGACAATAGTACCATTTTTTAACATCTCTGGTTCCGGAACCGGACGCAAAAATACTAAGTCTCCATCAGCAATTAAATCTTCAATCATGCTATCACCCGCTACCCGCAAAGCGTAGGTTTGTGATGGCAATGACATATTCATAAAATCAACATGTTCGACAGCATCGGTAAACGGTTCGATTAAACCACCAGCAGCAATGGTTCCTAAAACCGGTATCCCCTGCTTTTTATTTTTCAAAATCCGAAGTGTTCGAGCTTTACCCTCATTCCAGTCAATATAGCCTTTGGTGCGTAAATGCTCTAGACGGCTTTGAATTGGTGCGGGTGACTTCAAGTTCATCGCGTACATCATTTGTCTGATAGAGGGCGAATGCTGGTGAATACGGATGTATTCTGTCAACCATTCATACAATTCCTGTTGAGCTTCTGTAAGTCGTTCCATAATATTTCTAGATGAAAAAAATACTAATGTCCTAAGAACATTAGTACTACAAAAATCAATTAAGCACCATACTTTTTAAAATTTTCTTTTTAAATTTTATTTCTAAGTTTCCGATTTCCATTTTTGAAGGGAGGAAAGTACAGGTTGGAAACACTTAAATTTGGGGTGAGAATTAACAGGAGTGAGAGGAAATTTAGAGTAAATGTATCTAGGGTGTCAGTTTAAGCTATTTTTTGGCTATTTTGTTGTCAGTTAGCAGCAAAAGAATAGAACATAATTCAAAAATCAAGCGAAACGTGATTTCTGCTTTTTTTTTATACTACATCAATTCTATGTGAGGCTGCACATTATTTTACCCCTCGATATCTCCCCAAAGTCCAGTTTCCAACCATTTTTAGTATACTTTCCAATCCCAACTTCCCACTCCTTGTTTTTATTCTGCTCCTAAAACACTAGCAAGCAGAGCTTTTTGAGCGTGCATTCGATTTTCGGCTTGTTCCCAAATTCGGGACTGGGAACCTTCCATTACCGCATCGGTGATTTCCTCATCACGATGGGCTGGTAAACAGTGTAAAACAATTGCGTTAGGGTCAGCAATACTTAACAAATTTTCATTAATTTGATAGGGCTGAAAAATTGGCATCCGATCGTCTGCTTCTTGTTCTTGTCCCATGCTTGCCCAAACGTCAGTATAAAGTACATTTACACCCTTTACAGCCGCTTCCGGGTCGTTGGTGACAGTCACAGATGTTTTATTATTTGTTATGGCTCTTGCTTGTTCGACAACCTCCGTATTTGGTTCGTATCCCACAGGAGTCGCTATGCGTACATTCATCCCAGCTAAAGCACAACCCAACATCAGCGAATTCGCAACATTATTGCCATCACCTACATAGGTTAAGGTTAAACCAGATAAATCGCCAAAACTTTCTTGAATTGTCATTAAATCAGCTAAAACTTGGCAAGGATGTTCTAAATCTGTCAGCGCATTAATCACAGGAATTTTGGCATAACTTGCAAAGGTTTCTAAATCCTGCTGGGCAAAAGTGCGGATTGCTAAAACATCCAAATACCGATCCAAGACTCTGGCTGTATCTTGTATGGGTTCTCCACGACTTACCTGAGTTACATTTGGGTTTAAATCAATTACCTGTCCTCCTAATTGGTACATCGCAACTGTGAAACTCACTCTCGTTCGAGTAGAGGCTTTTGAGAATAACAGTCCTAATACTTTATTACATCGCAACTGTACCTGTTTTGATTTTAACTGGGTTGCCAATGTGAGGAGTTCTTGCACTTCCTGAGTCGTCAAATCTGCCAAACTTAATAAATCTCGTCCAATCAACGCTGCCATGCTTTTAACGCTTAAAAAATAGTACTTTTTTACTGCTATACCTAGTCATGCTTAAAAATAGCGCTTTCAACTTGCTAGGTATTTATTTGCTTTAACCAAGATTTCAGATATCTGTCAATGATTTGTCTGAATTATACAAATTTAGCCGTATCAAGATAAACATACTTTTAAGCCTTAAGGAAATCACTCTTCAGACAGATAATTTATGATTGGGTATTGGGTGTCTCCTGAATACTCAGATTTTTTTTAGATTTGCGGTTTACATTTGACTCAGCTATGATATAATTCTTAACTGGTGAGCTAAATAAGCTATTTGTTTAATAAAGCTCTCAAAAACCTCGTTTTTGCCGGCATAGCACAGTGGTAGTGCATCCGACTTGTAATCGGAAGGTCGTTGGTTCAAATCCTACTGCCGGCTTTTAATGACTTATTGTAGAATCTTTTGTACATTAACTAATTATTTGTCACTGTTAACAGATTAATGTCATTTTTAACTAATTAGTGTCACCGTTAACAAATTAAATGTCACTGCTATTTGCATGTGGCATTTTCAGTAGCTGTCACTTGCCAAATTATTTGTCCGCGTTGCCAAACTATTGTCTCTCAATGTCAATAGTTTGTTTACTATTATAGGCTTTGTCAGAATTAAACCGACGACCTTCCGATCTTTCAACCCACCTGAAGATTTTCAAATATTTTTTGAATACAATGTGTTTCAACCCATCTCACTCCGGGAGGGGTGTTGAAACCTAAAAGTCACAGGACAAGGTGCTGTTTCGCCTTTACTTTCAACCCATCTCACTCCGGGAGGGGTGTTGAAACGATGAGTAAAATTTCATATTTGCTGGGGAGAGAACCTTTCAACCCATCTCACTCCGGGAGGGGTGTTGAAACCAATGTTCGCAACTAGCAATAAATAAAAATGGCAGCTTTCAACCCATCTCACTCCGGGAGGGGTGTTGAAACTCCGCCCGACCAAACCCTTATGTAGAGACACTTCCAAAAGCAATTTTGCCGGATGTCGTAAATCTGCTCTAATTTTTCCTCTCAAGGAAACATTATCGAAGCATCCAAACATCGGAAACACAGATTAGACAAGGGATGTGGACTTTTGGCAGAACCCCAGGTAAATTGACCTCGCTTTGGTTTGCCAAAAATAAATAATTAAGGTGGATTCCTCCTTGGTCGGAGGTGATTCAGTAGCCACCACTGCGGTAAACCCGCACCTCTATTACTGGGGGCGCACCTTATTCCTGTTCACTAGGAACAGCAGCATCAAGGTGGGCAGCTACTAGGGTCAGAAAGCAAGACTGTCTCACAACAGTCAAACTAACCCGCATTTATCGCAGTACAGAGGTTTATAACAAACATGAACTGCGGCGCTGTTGTTAATTCCTATTATATTTTCATGGTTCGGTGTTTTGTCAATCAGGCTTTTCGAGATTGATAGGCGTTTATTGCTAATTCTTTCGCTTTCTCCTGTGGACTGCCTCTAATCGGTTGTTTTGCCTCTTCAATGACAATTCCTGCTTTATTTGCCTGACTTTGAATGTTTGTAATCAATCTACCGTAACTCCATTGATGGACGCTAACTCGGTATTGTTTGGCATATTTTTGTTGGACTTCTACTAAATCTGATTTTTGTTCAGCTTTAACCTTAATCTCACTCTCGGCTTGTTCTCGCATATCGCCTAATTTTGGTAGGACAATACTGCCAGCTTTATATGTTTGAGCGATCGCAATAATTTCTTTTGCCAGTAATCTATCTATATATTCCCCTAACTCTGAATCTCCAAAGTTATTTGGTGCTGCCATCCTTTGAGCGATATGGCGTTGGTGGGATAACAAGTGTTTTTGGTGTCTTTGTTTGTTAAGTAGTTTGTAATTATCACCCAATATTTGTTTGATATTACGATATATTAAAACTTTACTTGTAGTGCCATCCACTATTGCAATTGTGGCAGGGTTTTCTAAACCCAAACTCACACCAACTAGAATATGAGATTGTCCTTGATATAAAGGTTGGCTAGGACGAGGAAAAGGATTATTGATTCTGGCTAGAGAGGAATTTTTGCGTTTGAGATGTGCCTGTTGTTTATCATTTAGATCGCCTTTAGCTTTAGTCTGGGTAATAATTTTGGCAATTTCTTCTGCTTTTTCTTCCTTAACTAAATTTGTTCCTTCTTCTGTCCACAAACGAGTATCTACAGAACAATAAAGGGTTAAATAGTGAACATTCCAGGGATTACCTTTATCTTCTCCTTCTTGCCAAGAGATACGACCACTACGCAGGGTAAACAAAGCACTAGAATGTTGATTCTTACTATTTCTCTTAACTTGTTGGTCTTCTAGGAAGCGTTGAAACCATTGCAGTTGTCGAGAATCACAATAAATTTGAAAAGTATGCTCACTCAAGCCACTGAATTTTACACAGACGCGCCCAAATTGATTTGGGTGCGACTCTTTTAAGAATATGGTGTAAAATAAAAGAGTAATAAATGAAAAGCCTACCAGAATAGTATTG
>NZ_NTFS01000406.1 GCF_002289455.1 Brunnivagina elsteri CCALA 953 | reverse complement strand
GTTTGGGTGGGGTATCGAGGGACTGGGGAGGGTTAGAGTTTATTCGTTTTCCCACGGTCATTTTACCCCACCCGCGCTGTCGCGCACCCTCCCCTTGCAAAGGGGAGGGCTTAATGAGTATTTCCCAAGCAATTCCCAGCATTAACGGACAAATCATCCTCGAAGGTGATTCCGGTTTAGGCAAATCCATGTTCCTGCGACACTTGCTCAAAACCTCACCCCGAACTATCGTTTACCTCCCAGCCCAAAAGTGCGATAAAGGAATCATCGAAGCCATCCAAATTAAACTCCACGGACAAGCACAGGATGCGGAATTCCTGAAAAACCTGATTTATAGCGGTGCAATAGATATCTGCATCGATGGACTCAACGAAGTCACAGCAGATACCCGCGCAAAAATCTGTCAATTCGTCGAAAGCTACTTCCGGGGTAACATCATCATGACTACCCAATCCCTAGAATGGACACCACCAAAAACCGCCAAAATCTACTACCTGCAAACCCTAACTCCCCAGCAAATCGAAGAATTTCTGATTTCCCGCACTCCCCTACTTCCCCAAGATGCCAAGCTCAAGGGTTTTGATTACGAAAAAGCTTGCAAAACCTACTTAGCCGAAACCCTGAATTCCCAACAATCCAGCGAAGAATTAGCCGCAAGCTTACGGATTCTTTCCAATCCAATGGATTTAACCCTGGTTTCGTTAATGATGGCACAAGGCAAGCAACCCAATCTTTTCAACCTCCAGGAACAGCAATATAAATTGATGGCAGAGGAATATTTGCGGGAATGGAAACACGACTTTCCCCTGAAAAAATTTGCCGCTACTGTCTATCAGCTTCGACTCAACGACCAACAAGCGTTACCCAGCGAGGAATTTCATCAAGAATTACTCAGTATGGAAGATGAGAAATACAAAATGGTTGTCAGTCGTCAATGGCAAGATAATAACGCTGAGGCAAAGAAAGAATGGTTTTTTCGCCACGATAAAATCATGGAATTTTTCCTCGTCCAGAACTTTCTCGGCAATAGCGATGATATCGAAGCCCGTCTCATTGACCACATGGGCGACCCGCGTTTTCGCGGAGTGTATTTTTTGTTGGGATTGCTGTTACCTGTAGATGCAGCCAAGGAATTACGGGAAAGGTTGATTCAATATGCAGCAGATACCAAAGACCATACCGTCAGCGACACATTTGTGCAATTATTGCGAACCAGATGAATGACCTCTCCCTGATTTTTGCTGTGCAAAAATCGTCCCTCCTCCGAAGTTTTGTGGAAGGAAACCTTCCCCACAAACTTCTCTCCTGCGAGGGGAGGGATAATATAACAACGATTTTCATATGAGTAAAATACGTTTATCTTGCTCCCCTTCCCTTGCAGGGAAGGGGTTGGGGGTTAGGTCATATTTTATTTATTGAATTGGTAGTGACAATCGCAAATAATATTTGCGATCGCACTGCGATTTTCCATCAAAAAGCTTGTAGGGGTGGGGTTTTCCCACCCTTGACCATATTTCACCCAAGTGAGAGATATTTATAGAGTGGGATGAAGTGCGATCGCTTTTAATTTTTAAGTTTAATTTGCGCTAAAGCGCAACTACAAGCGAAAATTAACTATTACCCAATTTTCATACCTTCGGTTTCAGATACTAATAATCTACCTTCACCGTTATAAGTCCAAACGTAACCTTCTCCACCACCTTTACCAAAATATCCTAATTTACAATAATCTTCTTTGATACCATTCGTAAAACCCTTTACCATGTCATAATCAGCAATTAAAACCTCTCCACTTCTCAGTTCAATTATTTTTGCTGGTGCTGGGGTTCCTGTTACTAGTTGCGCTTTTTGCTTTGGTAAAGATTTAATCACTATTCTCGAATTTCCATCAGTTGAACCAGCCATTTGTCGCCATTTTAATTTTTTCACACCCATGACAACATTATCCGAACAAAGTTGGAATATCCCATCATCTAATTCCCATTGTTCGCTTTCATTAATCTCAATTTCTGCATAGTTCAAAAAATTACCCTTTTGTCTTGGTTCGAGTTTGACTACACCCGTACCGCGATAAACTGGAGCATTGTAATCCATTTCTGTCATCAAAGAAACAAAAATATCTTTGAGACGATTGTCAGTTTTGTAAACTCCATAGTTAAGTTTACCAAAGCAACTATGCAAGCTTCCTTTTTGAATTACAACTCCAGTATTTTCTAGTTTTACTTCTACTTGCTGAACAAACGGAATACTTTTTGTTGGATGATAGAATTTATTGGTTTCTTTATTGATATTATTTTGGAGATACCATAAATCAGTCGGTTCCAATATGTTTACGGAATGTCGCATAATTTCATCTCTCTTAATTTCACTTAATTTGAGTTAATTCAAATGGTGATTTTCTAGCAGTTCCATGTAAACTACTAAGAAAACTATTTTGTCGGTTCTATTTTATACGGTAAATTTGAAAATGTCCGTTACTAGTGAAAAATTAAAATCCAAAATATAAAGACGTGATATATCACGTCTCTACAAATCCAAAATCCAAAATCCAAAATCTAATGACAGAAGAATTACTATATCGCTACCCTACTTTATACCCAGGTATTTTAGTCAAACGCTACAAACGCTTCTTAGCTGACGTGGAATTAGCATCAGGGGAAATCGTCACAGCACATTGTCCAAATACTGGTCCAATGACGGGAGTTTCCAAACCTGGAAGTGCTGTAATGCTCTCTTTGAGCGATAACCCTAACCGCAAATTAGCTCACACATTGGAATTAATTGAGGTGCATGATAACGAACCGACTTGGACTGGTGTAAATACGGCTTTACCAAATCGAATTGTCAAATTAGCACTCGAAAAATACTTGTTTCCAGAATTGGGAGATTACGCAAAAATCAAGGGAGAAGTACCCTACGGACAAGATAAAAAAAGCCGCATCGATTTTGTGTTAACAGGGAATGACACAGATAAACCGATTTATTTGGAAGTAAAAAATACAACTTGGGTAAATGGGAGATTAGCATTATTTCCCGATACAGAAACCACAAGAGGACAGAAACATTTGCGGGAATTAATGGCATTAATTCCCCACAGTCGCTCTGTAATGCTTTATTTCATTAATCGAAGTGATTGTACAGCATTTGCCCCTGGAGACAGCGCAGACCCCGTATATGGTAAATTATTGCGGGATGCGATCGCATGTGGTGTTGAGGTTTTACCTTGTAGTTTTGATGTTACTCCTGTAGGTGTTCGCTATTTGGGTTTATTGGAATGTAATTTTGCTCAATTAGTGTGAATAATCCTTATGACTGTGCTGAAACAAATTCAATTAATGGCTCAATATAATCAATGGATAAATCAGCGTATTTATCAAGTAGCCAAGCAATTACCAGATGAGAAATTAGCTGAAGATAAAAAAGCTTTCTTTTGTTCAATTTTAGGAACTTTGAATCATATTATGGTCGCTGATATTGTTTGGTTAAAACGTTTTTCAAAGCATCCATCACATCATGTTAGTCTCAACTATATTCGTCAACTTGAACAACCCGAAAATCTGAATCAAGTACTTTATGTTGATTTCGATATTTTGACTCAAAAGCGTCTTGAATTCGATGCTGTGATTATTGAGTGGTGTCAAGAAATTACCGATAACGATTTATCTTTTATGTTGCCATATAACAATATGAAAGGAGAACCATCCGTCAAAGAATTTGGAAGTTTGCTATTTCACTTTTTTAACCATCAAACCCATCACAGAGGGCAAGTAACTACACTTTTATCGCAAGAAAACATAGATATTGGAGTCACGGATTTGTTAATGTTAATTCCGAATGAATCAAATTAGCATAGTTCAAGTTAGTTCAAGTTAGTTCAAACAAATTAAAACAAATTGAATTAAATAAATAAATGACCCGATTTATTCACGACAAATTTGCCAAAGACTATTTAGAACAAATACTGCAACCCTATGGTAAGGTGACACCTTCTGCAAAAGTTGCAGGAGAAATTCAGGAAGTAGATATATTATTCAACCCTTCCGTATCGCAAAATTTGAGCTTGGATACCCTTGGCTTACTTGGAAAATTTACAGAATTTCCTGCATTAATAGAACCATTTAGAAATCCAGTGTCTGAAGATGAAATATGTGATTGTTTAGAAAAACTACTACGGGTTAGAGGAGTTTTACGAAGAGAAGCTAAACGAAATAATGCCTCTCTTCAAGACTCAGAAATTCCTAAATTATGGATTTTGACCCCAACAATCTCAGAGTCAAAGCTGTCAAAATTAAATGTATCCGCAAAAGAAGATTGGTTGACAGGAATATATTTTATTGGCGATATCCTGCGTACCGCAATTGTGAGAATTCACCAACTTCCGCGAACATCTGAAACCTTGTGGTTAAGACTTTTGGGAAGGGGTACAGTCCAACAGCAGGCTATTGAGGAAATAAGTTTATTATCACCTGACCATCCTTTTCAAAAAGCAACGCTAGAATTAATTTATAACTTGCGGGAAAACTTGAAAATTAATCAAAATTTAGAAGAAGATGACAGGGAGTTAATTATGCGACTAGAACCTCTTTATCAACAAGACAGAGAACAAGCAAAACAGGAAGGGAGACAAGAAGGAAGACAAGAAGGAAGGCAAGAAGGAGAACGTCTTGTTGTCGAAAATTTATTAAAAGTTCGCTTTGGTTCATTAGATGAAGAACTTCAAACAATTATCGAACCAATATTAGCCCTGACTCCCGAAGAATTTACACCACTACTAATTCAATTATCGCGGGAGGAATTGATTCAAAGGTTTAGTATTGAAAATATCTAATTCCACTTCATACCCACTTTTTGCTACCATCATAATCTCAAGGGCATTAAATCAAGGGCATTAAATTGGTGAATGTATGAGCAAAGGCACGTTATTTGATAAAGTTTGGGACTTACACACAGTTGGTACATTGCCATCAGGGCAAACCCAACTATTTATAGGATTGCACCTAATCCATGAAGTTACCAGCCCCCAAGCCTTTGCCATGCTACGAGAAAGAGGGCTAAAGGTATTATTTCCCGATCGCACTGTTGCCACGGTTGACCATATTGTACCCACCGAGAACCAAGCACGTCCATTTGTCGATAGTCTCGCAGAAGAGATGATGCAAGCATTGGAAAAAAACGTCAAGGATAACGGCATCGTCTTCCATAATATCGGTTCGGGGAGTCAAGGAATAGTCCATGTTATCGCCCCAGAACAAGGACTTACCCAACCAGGAATGACCATCGCTTGCGGTGATAGTCACACTTCCACACATGGGGCATTTGGTGCGATCGCATTCGGAATTGGTACTAGTCAGGTTCGGGATGTTCTCGCTTCCCAAACCCTGGCATTATCAAAATTAAAAGTCCGCAAAATCGAAGTTAACGGCACTTTACAACCTGGAGTCTATGCCAAAGACGTAGTTCTCCACATCATTCGTACTTTGGGGGTTAAAGGTGGTGTCGGGTACGCTTACGAGTTTGCGGGAAACACCTTTGAGAACATGGATATGGAAGAACGGATGACCGTTTGTAACATGGCAATCGAAGGTGGTGCCAGATGCGGTTACGTCAACCCCGATAGCGTTACCTACGACTACCTCAAAGGACGGGATTTTGCCCCCAAAGGTACAGACTGGGATAAAGCTGTGGCTTGGTGGGAATCCCTGAGAAGCGACGAAAACGCCAAATATGACGATATTGTCGTTTTCCAAGCCGAACACATCTCCCCCACCGTTACTTGGGGCATTACCCCCGGTCAAGGTATGGGAG
>NZ_NTFS01000405.1 GCF_002289455.1 Brunnivagina elsteri CCALA 953 | reverse complement strand
CATTTTAAATTGATTGTATATCTCGCTACAGATTTTTGTGATTTCCTTTTATTGAAAGAAACTTTGTGATTTACTGAACTTAGCAAACAATTTCGTTATTAGGGACTTTCTCAACCACAGAAGAGGATAATTACCCTGTATTTCTGGGTATTTCTAGCGATACAGCCAATATTTCGCGACTAGTTTTGAGAACTTCCGAAGCAAACGTACCTTTTGGTATTAATGCTCTCAGTTTTGTTACTATACCCGAGCCTGGTTCCACATTTGCCTTAATTGCGATCGCATTAAGTGCAGGTTTAGTTTTACATCAGAAACGTAAGTGTAAATTTTAACTTAAACAAACATAGAATATAGAACACAAAATAGATATTACTTCCATATTTATTGGCGGTTTAATTCTTCAACCGTAAAATCTGATTATTTTACACCAGTAAAATAGGACAAAAGAAACACTTAATTCATCTTGCTTCTACACACTCACACCAATTGTGTTTCTTTATCCAGGATTTTAACCAACTTTCAGCGTATGCTCTTCACGCGACTCCTGCCTAACCAAACCATTCATTGCAGCTTCTTGTAATGTCATAAAAGCCTTCAAGTCTTCCTGACTATACTTGGTTTTAAGAAGATTACGTAGTTGATTTTCCGCTTCTAGCGTTAAATAACCAGTTCTGAGAATTTGTTGAACCAAATCGCGAATTTGCACCATAATCAACACCCTGATTTATCGATATAAGGTAATATAAAGACATACATGCCTCTACCTTTTCTATGGATAGAGAACTTGTTTTTATGCATAGTGTTGCTTGACTTTATAAAACTTTACATATTCTTTTATATAAGTATTTGTTGATTTTTAGGTGTTATTAGGAACTCAGTAATTCAGGGGGCTAGAATTCAGGTATATTGCAGATGATTGAACCGCCAAGTCTCCAAGTACGCCAAGAAGAAGAAGAAGAAGAAGAAAGAAAGATTAACATCAAAAATAATTGGTGTTAGCAAGTACAGAAGAAAAATGAAAATAAAATAAAGAAATCTAGGTTTTTTATAAATAAAGATATAGGATTGAAAATAGTAATTCTATATACAAAAAATAAGTAGTAAAGTCGCTCTACATTGATTTTTGAGTACAAGTTTTTGTAAAGAAATATTGCTCTAAAAAACACTTGAAGCTGCTATCAATAAAGCATTAAGGCTGAGTGCAAAAATACTTAATCCCTGCCCTCAAAATATCTAGTACCTCTATCTAAGAAAGTCTTGTCCCCCTACCCCCACCCAGATTTGAAATATTTGTGAAATCGATATTTCCAGGGTTGAGTACATTATTAATAAATTTTAATAAATTCAATTGCCATCGCTGACTGTATTTGGTTTGAGGCTGCTGATATAAGCATAAAACACATCGCTTATATTATCCAGGTAAGACCGATGCAGCAGTATTCTTTGCATAACAGAAATCGGAGTCGAGACAAGAAGTGTGAACCGTCGAGGCTTTGTCGCGTCAAAAACACTTTTTTACAAAATCTATTTTCTGGTGCTTTTTTTGAGTCAATCATGGAGCCAGTTATAAGTGATTTTCGGATCATCTTTGAGCGCGATCCAGCTGCACGTAGTTGGTTGGAAGTCATGTTTTGCTATCCAGGATTGCACGCGCTTTGCTTTCACCGTATTGCCCATTGGTTATATCGACGTGAGCTAGCCTTCATACCACGTTTAATTTCCCATTTGGCACGCTTTCTAACGGGGATTGAGATTCATCCAGGGGCACAAATTGGTCAAGGAGTATTTATCGATCATGGGATGGGAGTTGTGATTGGGGAAACCGCAATAGTTGGAGACAATACCCTGATTTACCAAGGTGTGACTCTTGGTGGAACGGGTAAACAAACAGGTAAACGTCATCCAACCATAGGTAAAAACGTTGTAGTGGGTGCTGGTGCTAAAGTTTTGGGGAATATTGAAGTGGGCGATCGCGTGAGGATTGGCGCTCATAGTGTGGTGTTGCGCGATGTCCTTCCTGATAATACCGTCGTTGGGGTTCCCGGTCGGAATATTCCCCACAATCCCCAATGCAGTATTTTACCCTTGGAACACGGTAAGTTGCCTGATGTTGAAGGAGAAATGATTCGTTCTCTGCTTTTACGGATTCAAAATTTGGAGCAGCAGGTAGAAATTTTTACTAATTCTGCAAACCAAGAAAGTAAGTAAGAACCAACAATAAGTAATTCGGCAAGTTAAGATGTCAGCACCCGTAAATTCAGAGTCGTTAGATGCTCAAGTTATAAATGTTCCACTGGCAGAGCGCTGGCGAATTTATCACCGCTTACAAGAGTTGATGATTCCTTGCTGGTGTGATGCTGATGGTTCGTTGCGAGTGCAGATAAATAATATACTAACGGCTATTTTGGTTCGCAGTACTTTAATGCAATTTTTTGCAAGTCGTGGAGAATTGATTGATTGGCTCGAACAATGTTGGAAGCTTTGAGATAAGCTTAATTTAGGAGCTTAATTGAGTATGATAATTTATGGTAGTGATACTAGGTTAATCAATTTTTTGCAAAGCGAAATTGAACTATCAACTGCTGATATCACTGTGGTTTTACGGCATCCAGAATTGAAAAATGCCCCTTTCCCAATGTTACTTTGGCAATATGGCTTGGTAGATATTGAACAGTTAGGAAAGATTTTTGACTGGCTGGAAAGGCAAGTATAAAGGCTATTATTATTTTCCGCAAATATCAGTAACAACAATTGGTGCTATCATCCTACTTTTTTCGTTATTTTCAAGAGACAACATCATGATTACATTAGTGGCAGGTTTAAGTTTATTAGCTTTTTCCGGTACGATAAACTCTTACATTAGCTACAGCTTATTCCGCAATAATTCGATAAATATTGCTAACAATGATTCATGAGTTATTCACTTTATGGTTGGATGGTATACAGATAATTTATTGATGCTGGGCAAAAGTTATATAAGGAAATAAGGTTTAGGAATGATGAGTTAGGAGTTAGGAGTTAGGAGTTAATAATTAGAAGGAATAATAACTTTGCTTTTATTTAATAATTTAAAGGTGATTTTATTTACTAACTAATATACTAAATTCCGATTACTAAATTCTGAATCCTGATTACTGAATACTGAATCCTTATTTCTAACCACAAGTAGCTTTCTTTCGCAATTAAAAAAGGCAATCTAGAAAGGAGATAGAGAAAATTTCCTCAGGGGTATTTTTGAGATGAACCAAATCCAAATTAATGACACGACTCTGCGTGACGGTGAACAAGCAGCTGGTGTCGCATTTAATCTGCAAGAAAAAGTTGCGATCGCACAATTTCTTGACGCAATTGGCGTTAGCGAACTCGAAGTCGGCATTCCGGCTATGGGTGAGGAAGAAACACGGGCAATTTCTGCTATATCCGACTCTGGTTTGTCCGCCAAACTACTAGGTTGGAACCGTGCAGTTATCTCCGATATTGAAGCCTCAATAGCTTGCGGAATGAAGCGCGTACATATCTCTATACCCATTTCCGGGATTCAGATTGCCACCAAATTTCATGGACAATGGCGTGTAACCCTAACACAACTTCGAGATAGTATCAACTTTGCACTTGATAAAGGACTCTGGGTTTCTGTTGGTGGTGAAGATTCCTCTAGAGCTGATGAATGCTTCCTCCAGGACGTAGCATTATACGCCCAAGAGTGGGGTGCTTCTAGATTTCGCTTCTGCGATACGGTGGGAGTACTTGACCCTTTCAGCACTTATACACGAATTAAGCAGCTTGTTGCGGGGTTACAAATTCCCGTGGAGATGCATACCCACAATGATTTTGGCTTGGCTACAGCAAATGCACTCGCTGGTTTAAAAGCTGGTGCAACATCAGTAAACACTACCGTTAACGGTTTGGGAGAACGTGCTGGAAATGCGGCGTTAGAGGAAGTTGTCATGTCCCTCAAACGCTTGCATGGTATTGATTTGGGCATTGATACAACCCGACTTTTGGAACTTTCTCGAATGGTTGCAGCTGCCTCTGGTTGCAACGTACCACCTTGGAAAGCAATCGTGGGTGAAAATACCTTTGCTCATGAGTCTGGTATTCACGCTCACGGTGTATTGCAAAACCCTGCTACTTATGAGCCATTTGCACCGGAAGAGGTAGGATGGGAAAGACGTTTGGTAGTTGGCAAGCATTCCGGTAGACACCTACTGACAAGCTTGCTACAACAACATGGAATTGTCTTAAACCGTGATGAAAGTCAGTCTGTACTAGATGCAGTACGACGAGAATCCATTCAGAAAAAGCGCAGCTTAAGCACGCAAGAACTGTTGAATTTGGTACTCGAACAGAGGTATTCCCATGCAACAATCTGATGAAATCGAACTATATTCACCTCCGGAATATGAGATTGGTGACAAGGTTCGCACTCGCAGACTTCTCAAAAATGATGGAACATTCCCAGGACAAGAAATTAGCACAGTTCTGGCAAAAAAGGGAGAAATTGGTTATGTCGTTAGTATTGGGACATATCTCCAGAGTTCTTATATTTATGCGGTGCATTTTTTACAAAGTGGGTTTACAGTCGGTTGCAAGAAAAAAGAGCTTGAGTTAATTGAGAAGAATCCCGATAAAGAGGAAGATAAATGAAGGTCATGTTACGTGAAGATTCTAGTGGCAAGCTCACGGTTTATGTTCCCAAAAAAGACTTAGAGGAGGAAGTTGTTAAGCAAGTTGATTCGGAGACAGGCAAGATTTTTACTTTGGCTAATGGATGGGAATTAGAATTTTCTAATTTACCACAACCCTTAAAATTACCACAAACCTACGAAGCTCGACGACTTGCTTAATTTAGTTGAATGTTAATGGTTAATAGTTAATGGTTAATAGAAAATGATTAATAGTTAATAATTAGTAGTTAATTGTTAATGATTAATAAGTAATTATTATTTTCAGCCAATAACTAATAATCAATAACTAATATTTAGTCACTAATAACCAATAACTAATAACCAATAACTTTTATGGGTGATAAATATCTGAAATTATCAGAATTTGACCTTGAAGGTGAGTTTCTTGGTTTTGCAGGTAATCATCCGCAGAAATTCAAGTATCTACAATTCGCATTGGCAAAGTGTAATGCGATCGCAGCACTCACTACCGGAAATCTGAAAATCAAGCTTCCCAAGGAACTACGGCAGGTTCTCGGTTTAACTTTGGTTCCTGGTAATCATATTCGTATAATTGGTTACAGCAAATTACATGGGAGTAATGGCAACATCAAGCTTAAAGCTTATGATGTCAAGCTTTTAGATGTATGCTCTATAGATAAATCACAACTGCGAAAACCCATACTGGAAGTCGTGGAAACCCTTTCCCAGCCAAAATGTCTAGGAAAAGCCAAAATTTTGGTTTGTCAGGGTTCCGGTTGCCGCAAAAGGGGTGCAAAACAGTTATTATCAAACATCGAGAAATCCCTATGCAATGGTAAAGCATCGAAAGAAGTGATTCGCGACTTGCGTCAACAAGTCACAATCCAAACCACTGGTTGTATTAAAAAATGCTCCAAAGCTCCCAACTGTATCGTACAGCTAGGTAAAAAGAAGTATAGCCAAGTCAAACCAAATGCGATCGCATCTCTTCTTGAAGAGCATTTAAACCTGTAGGGGCAAACGGTTGTTTGCCCTTGTTTATTGATTTCTGTCATTATTTATTGCATTTAAAAGAAAAGCACTATATCCGATCCGAGATATAGTACACTAGTACTAGTAAACAGTGAAGTCGTCTACAAGTCAAAACACATTTTGTTATTTTTTGGCGCTTCTGGGTTAACTCAGAAGCATTATTT
>NZ_NTFS01000404.1 GCF_002289455.1 Brunnivagina elsteri CCALA 953 | reverse complement strand
TTACTGATGTTCTAAACTTACTCTCTAATCGTTTCATTGTTTTTATCTAATGGCTTTTACTAATAGATGTATGAAAGTTAGATAAAGGCTACATTCCTTTAATTCTATTTACCTTATTTTGATATCAAGCAAGTAGCTGAAATCAGCTTATAGTTTTATAAAAAATTAAAACTTTATAACCTAAATGCATTTTTTCAAAAATTTTAAATTTTAGATAAATTCTCAGAAAAATCTAAAAATACAAGCTCATACCAATTAATTGTGAAGCTGCATCGAATTTTAGCCTAAATTTACAGTAATTCGATACTGGCAAAACTCATTCCCAGTCTTCCATCATTTTAATAGATTTAATTTTGTCAACCGTTTAATTAAGGAATTAATATGATAAATCTTTGTAGCTAATTTCCTACGTGCCTATCTTCTAGCGGATGTGGAAATTGTTTTTTTGTTGTTTAATGGGAAATATCGCCAAAAATCTATGTCCAATAACTGAACTGAGATTTATTGTGGCAGTGTTTTTTTAAGGAGTGAATGTGAACAATATTTTTTCTCAGAATCAAATCTTGTGTTTGCTGACTTTAGCATCTGTGGTGTTGCTGGGAAGCAATTCTTCGGCAGTTGCTCAAACCGCAAACGTCATAGGCAATAATCAAGCAGCTAGTCGAGCATCTAATAACGTTGTACCTATTCCAGGAACTGTTGCCACTACTTCAGCAGCCTTTGCCAATTCTACAGCCACTATAACAACCCCTAATACTGGCAATCAAACTGCCAGTAATCAATCACCATCTAAACAAATCGCTCAAGCAGATATCAATCCAGGTCGGGTGACTCGCGGTGGTTCTAGTTATGTTGGGGTTGCTGGTAATATTGGTATCGGAGGTGGAGACTCGGCTTTAGGTGATGGAAACTTTGCCGTCATCAGCAAAATCGGGTTGACAAGAACTATTTCGGTACGTCCTTCTGCGGTATTTAGCGATAATACAGCAATTCTCATTCCCGTCACCTATGATTTTTCCGCGCAGTCATCAGAAGATCCATTTGCTGAACCATTACCATTTGCTCCCTATGTTGGAGTCGGTGCTGCAATCAAAACTGGTAACGATGAGTCAAGGATTGGTTTTTTGGTATCGGGTGGTGTTGACATACCCTTAAATCAGCAATTTACGGCAACTGCTGCGGTTAATGCTGCCTTCTTTGACCAAACAGATGTTGGTTTGTTGTTAGGGATTGGCTACAATTTCCGGGGATTGTAGAAAGTTAAAAATTAAATATAGGGGTTCTCGGTTACATCCAACATCCAACACATTGACCTAACCCCCAGCCCCTTCCCTTGTGGGGAAGGGGAGTAAGATAGATGTATTTCACCCATATCAAAGCTAAATAGAGACACAGTAACTTGTGTCTCTATCTTGACAAACTTAATGATTTATAGTTTGGAAACGGAGAGGGAGGGATTCGAACCCTCGGTACGGAGTTACCTGCCGTACAACAGATTAGCAATCTGCCGCTTTCGACCACTCAGCCACCTCTCCAGGTCTACGAATAACTAATTTATATTATCCTTTGGTAAATGTCAACTAAATAATTAGGGTTTGGGCATTGGGCAATTACGTAGCTTTAGCTTTTTGTAGAGCGAGGATTACGTAGCTTGCTTATATTGCCCTTTCCCTTGGTTAGAGGACTTGCGATCGCACCCACGCAACGGGTAAACTGCGTAATTTCTGCCACTGCGGTACATAGGCGCGTTGGGAAAAAACGTCATAGTCGTTGCGCTCAATTTTTCCTAAAATACGGCTGTAATGAATGGTTGCAGCCCAAACTGGCAGCCGAGCATCGGGAGATAGATAAGTGATTCCTCTTTCTGCTTTAGTATAAAATTCACGGGCACGGTCAATTTGAAAGCGCATTAAAGCACGCCAACGATCGTCAACGACTCCTTTAAGCAAGTCGTCTTCGGTGTAGTTAAACCGTGCGAGGTCTTCTTGAGGAAGATATATTCGTTCTCTTTGGGCATCTTCACCGACATCACGGAGAATGTTAGTGAGTTGGTTAGCAATACCCAGTGCTACAGCTTCCTGGCTGGGAATATAGGGCTGACGATTAATATTCCAGGGAGCTGTATTTTGTTTGCGATCGATACCCATAACCGCAGTTGACATTAAACCAACTGTGCCAGCGACACGATAGCAATAAAGGTATAAATCATCGAAAGTTTGATAACGGCTGCGGAATAAGTCCATCCGTTGTCCGGCAATCATCTCGCGAAATGGTTCGATGTCGATGGGGAAAGATTCGAGAGTGTCTACCAGCGCGACATCCAAATCATCTCCTGGATGACCTGCAAAAATTGACTCCAGCTGCTTTTCCCATCGATCGAGGGTTTCGGGTGTGGTCATGGCAGCTGCTGGACCATCAACTAATTCGTCGGTACGGCGACACCAAGCATAAATCGCCCAAATTGCTCGCCGTTTTGGCGGACTCATTAACAAAGTTCCAAGATAAAAGGTCTTGGCATATTTTGCCGTGAGTTGGCGACATAAATTGTAGGACTCATCCGCAGAGACGGAGATTTTCATGCGTGGGGGGGAATCAGGCAGTTGCAGCATTCGTTGCAGGCTGGAGTGTTGACGTTGGCTTACTTGAGGACTTTGCCTCTAGGGTTGCTTGGGCGTTGTTTATCGCCTGCGCTGTCAGTTTACCAGAAAGTACGGCACCTTCCATACTGCCAAGGAAAGGCTGCATGGTGTAACTTCCGGCAAGATAGAAGTTGGAAACTGGAGTTACTTGGGTTGGTCGGTATTCTTGGCAACCTGGTATTGCTTTGTAAACCGAGCGGGGAGTTTTCACAACTTTATATTTGACAAGCTTTGCTGGGTTTTCGCCTCCGAAGTGCTGGGGAAAGAGTGTTTCCAATTCTACAAGGGTAGCTTTGAGTATTTCCTCTTCGGATTTGTCGATCCAGTCTTTTGCTGGTGCAAAAACAAATTCCAGCATTGAACGGTCGGGATTGGCGTATTCCTTGCAGGTGTTACTCATGTCAGCATATACGCTGAGGAGTTGCGATCGCGAGAACAATAAGTTATCTATATCTGTCAGTTTCCGGTCATACCAAAGATGGATGTTAATGACTGGAACCCCTTCTAAGCCTTCGAGTTTCTGGAAAAATTCGTTTTCCTGCCAGGGTTTAGGTAACATCACCTTCATGGCATCAACGGACATTGCTGAAACATAAAGGTCAGCAGTGACTAGTTCATCATCTGCCCCATTTAGCCCCCGAATCAAGAATCCTTTAACGCTGCCGTCTTGATTAAGTTGAATTTCTTTTAAGGGAGCATTTAACTTAACTTCGCCACCACGTTTTGTAATGTGGTCTACTATTGGTTGACACAAACGTTCGGTTGGTGAACCATCCAAAAATGCCACTTGTGAGCCATTCTTTTGCTGGAGAAATTTATTTAGTGCTGTCAACAGTACTAAGGCAGATATTTCATCTGGGTCGATAAAATTAAGCGACTTTGCCGCCGCAATAAATATACCCTGCTCGACATCATCACCAACACCTTGCTGCTTCAGCCATGCGGAAAATGTCAGGTTATCGGTGGAGTCAACATACTTTTGTCCCCGCAGCATTGCTGGAACTAACCCTTTTGCTAACTGGATTTTTTCGCCCCAACTGAGCATATCGTTGTTACGCAAAATCGCCACAATCCCATTTAAGGGTGCTGGCAAATTGGGAAAATCAAATCGACTGTAGGTACCTGGTTTTTCCGGCTGATTGAAAATCATCGTATGTTCTTTCCATTGCAGCCTATCTTCGATTCCCAGTTCTTTGAAAAGCTGCAATACATTAGGGTATGCGCCAAAGAATACATGCAACCCGGTTTCGTACCAGTCACCGTCTTTGTCTTTCCAAGCTGCTACTAAGCCTCCCAGTACGTCCCGACTTTCCAGGACAATGGGAGTATAACCCGCATCAGTGAGATATTTAGCACAGGAAAGTCCTGCTAGACCCGCTCCGGCGATTGCTACTCGCATTTACTTTACTTTCTTCAATATTTCTTAACGGTTTTGCCGTTCTCATTATACGTTGCATTCCGTTACATTTGGTATTTTGTTTTCGAGTATTGAACAATAGGCAGTGGAGACTGGACAATGGGAAGTGAGTATTAATACCAAAAAATCAAACCCAAAAACTATTAAACTTTATTATTTAATCTATAACAGATACTCTGTCCAATTACTACAAAAACTCCCCTTTTGCAACCATAATCACTTTTCCTCCAACAGATACTTCTATTGCTTCGTTTGATGGGTTTTTGCTGGCTTTTAATAACAGTAGAGATGGTCTGTTAATTTCATAACCCTGTTCTACCCGTAGGTTAATTTTACTTCTACCAAAATATGAATGTTCGACTAAATACGCTGCCAAACAACCATTTGCACTACCTGTAGCTGGGTCTTCTGGAATACCTAAGTAGGGGCAGAAAACACGCACATTTAAATTATTCTCTTGATGATAAGTTTCTGGGCAAAACACCAGCAGACATTTCGCATCGGTGTATTGAATTAGCTCGTTATATTTATCGAGATTGACTTTTATCCGCTTTAGTGAATGAAGAGCTTTTACAGGCACAATTATAAAAGGTAAACCAGTAGAAACTTCCTGAATGGGATAACTGGCATCAATTTCATGAATATTTAACTGTAAAACTTCAACAATTTTCTCTACAGAAAATATTTTGCTAAAGATAGGTATTTTTTGCTGCATCCACAAGCACGGTTCGCTACCACTGCGATCGATATTTACTGTTATTTCCCCAACTTTTAAATTCAAAATCACCCGTTCGATAGATTGATTAATAATCTCTTGCTGGAGTATATAAGCTGTTCCTAAGGTTGGATGACCTGCAAACGGTATCTCTTGACTTGGTGTAAATATTCTTACATCGTATTTATCTGCGTAGACACGAAGTGGCTTGTCGTCAGACATCGCTTGCTTTGAAATGATAAATGTGGTTTCTGAATAATTTATCTCTCTAGCTATAGCTTGCATTTGCTCCTGATTTAAGCCACTGGCGTTGGTAAAAACCGCCAATTGGTTTCCGGTATATTTAGCTTCTGCAAAGACATCGACTATGTAATATTTGAGACTTTTTTTCATAAAAAATCAGTATTAAGACTATTAAAACTAAAATTATCTTTACATAAATTACTGCATCAAAAAATAAATAGATAAAAAATTTAAATATAAAAAGAGAGTTTTTGGGGAACAATATCCAAAAGTTGTATTTGCTAGTTTCCTGGAGACAAGATATTATGATTTCTGCTGGGGATCATCCCAGATTTTATTGTTTGGCTAGGGTCTGTTCTTTTAGGCAAGGTGTGTTCTTTTGGTGATTCAAGCTTTAATTAATTATTCTTTGTCTGGAATGTATTTGCATCTACGAAGGTGCTGTCATTACAAAATTGATCGTAACCCATGCTAATTTTCGGATTTTTTTCTGTAACATTTCCCACAACATTTTTGGTGACATCTTGGGCTGCTTCTTTATTGTCTTTGACTCAACACTTGCCTGCAAACAGTACGGCAAACGTCTCAACGCCAAAACTATCATCTAGTTTAGGGAAACTGGGGAATAGCTCTCGCTATTTACTGGTTTTACCCCAGCGACAAATTTTAACTATTAGGGCAACTGTACTACCAACCAGATTCTTTAATATTGATTGGGGTGAGAAAGAATCTCAGGTACAGCAAACTCAAGTTTCCAATCAAACAAAAGTAGGAATCACAGTTGGTCAGAATCAATTTTGTTCGGCAGTAGAGGAAAAATTAGCTGAACAAAA
>NZ_NTFS01000403.1 GCF_002289455.1 Brunnivagina elsteri CCALA 953 | reverse complement strand
GGATAAAACAATATCCCCGACTCTAGGAGAAATCAGGGATATAAGATTGGATAATTCAAATAAATTCTGTATTTAGATAGACGAAAATGATGAATAAAATTATACTTAATTTTTTTTTAATAATTAATTCCTCTTTTTCTGGGATATCTAGGCTAAAGCTCGCGCAGATACACAAAGAATTGCAGAAGTGGAGAATTAATTAACTTATAAATTTTGGGGGTTTGCGTTTCATTTGTGCTTGGGTTTGCTTTAATTTTTCTCTCCATTCGCGAATTGCGATCGCAGTTTTGGTTACGGGAGAAACATAACCTTCGGGAAGTTCTTCGCTGCTACTGCTACTATTTACACCAAGTCGCTGGGAAGTCATGCAGTTGGTAAGAGTGGGTAAATACGATTCCATTCCCAAATCCCACATGACATCTTCAGTGGTTTTATACCTTTCATCTAAGGAAATTTTCACCATCTTGGTTAAGACTTTGGCAAAATGTTCGCTAATTTGGACTTCTTTTTGCCAATCGATTTCTCCTGTATTCCCATCGTAATCAAATTCTAAAGGTGCTTTACCAGTCAGCAAGAATAGACTTGTGACACCAACTGCATAAATATCGCTTCCATAAACAGGACGTAGTGAAAATTGCTCTGGTGGTGCAAAACCCATTGTACCAACAAAATTGGTTGTCACACTTTTTGATAGCTCATCGCTGCTTTTCGCGAGTTCCTCTTTTACTGCTCCAAAGTCGATCAAAACTAACCTACCATCATCATCACACCGAAGTAAATTATGTGGCTTAATATCACGGTGAATTACGCCATTTTTGTGGATATATTGCAGTACTGGCAGCAATTCACGTAAAAATTGCTTCACTGCTTCTTCATTTTTAGGACCACTTTTACGGATGTCTCGCGCAATCGTGGAACCACGCACGTATTCTTGAACTAAGTAAAATTCGCCATTGGTTTCAAAATAATCCAATAACATGGGAATTTGGGAATGGGTTCCAAGTTTGCCGAGTGTTTTGGCTTCTTTTTCAAAACGCACACAAGCACGTTGCCAGCTTTTTGGTTTTGTCACTTTTGGACAAAGCTGTTTAATCACGCATAGGGGATTCCCTGGTAGATTCATGTTCTTGGCTAAGAACGTGACACCAAACCCTCCTCGACCTAAAATACGGAGGATTTCATAGCGATCGCGAAACAGTAGCTTGGAACCGCATAACTGCCCCAGTTGGGTTTCTTGTAAAATATCGTCGTGAAAATTTGATACTTTGTTAGGGAAACGAGTCATTAGGAATTCGGCGGGTTGGGGGTGAATAAATCAGGCTAACAGCTGAGATGAATAGCTACTTTGCAATGTCTTTAATTTATCCACAAATTATGTTTCCCGCTAGTGGCATTACCGTATCTTTGCAAAACTCTAAGGTTTTCTCTAAGCATCCGGAACCCACTCTTGAAAGGATGTAATTTATACAGTGAGACTATTGAAAATTAGTAGATTACCCAATATATCAGGGGCGGAATTACGCCACCCCGACAAATGATACGATTGATAAATCGATGGTTGGGATATTTGATTTTTGACTTAGGGAACTGCGATCGCAATCAAACTATTCTCTGGTAAAAAGCTCTGATAACATCCTTCATCCGAAAGCAGCAACAGTAATTCTAAGGAGTAATCGGGGGAAATTTGTAAATCTGCCCAAGGTATGGATAATTCTAAACAAGTGCCTAACCCAACTTGAGCGCGACTTGCACGGGAATGCCATTGGTCATGTTCCCCAGCTTCCTGAAACTGTACTGATTGCGAAAGTAAGTTAATTTGTAAATGGTGACGATATAAATAATTTACTGGTGCAATATCAGGAACTTCAGCTATGGGAATTGGACTGTTATGCATGGTTTGTTGGGGATAAAACCACAGTAAATTCAATTCCGGTGGTAATTCCTTTCCTGGTTGCACTCCCGTCTTAAAATCCAGCCGTAAGTAAAAATTCAAATGGTCTACACCATACCACAAACGCTGGATAATGCTGCTATTGTGCATGGTTCCCCTCGCACCACCAATTTCAATCCGTCCAGCTTTATCCCAGTCTTGCTCGTCACCTCTGCCATCGATAACGGGATGAATAAAGCCTTGGGGATGACAATCTCCCCTAGCTTCGTGACTCTCTAGCGGTTGCCGTAAATATCCGGGTATTGGTTCGTTTAATGCCTGGTAAATACCACAGAGATGTTCGCGAAATAGTTGGTCAAAAATAGCATCTTGGTTCGAGGAATGTCCCTCTCCAAACCACCAAAACCAATCGGAACCTTCAGCAGCATACAGTGCTTCCCAAACTGCGGGGTTGACTTCTTCAGTGGCTTCGGGATGTTTTGCCAGAACTTGCCGTGCGGCTGTCAGGTACTCCCAAGCGCGGTTTTTCACGGGGTCCCCAATCCAGGTTGTAAAGCTGCCATCAACCCAGGAACCGCTATGTAATTGTTCGCTAGGGATTGTTGCTGTAGGGGGATATTTGTCAATAAATTCGCTGACTGTGACTAGTTGGATATGTGGTTCATTACTGAGACTTTGATACAACGCTTCCAGGAAGGGTTTGCCATCTTCTTGGTAAAATTCCCAACAATTTTCTCCATCGAGGGCAATTGTCACCAACCAAGGTTGTTCAGAGTTCTTTTCCCTCTGCATTTTGTGTATGGCTTCTAAATGTCCAACTAAATCTGCTGCTGCTTGCTTAGGTGGCATTGAACCATAGGTAAAACCGATTAAATCTGATAAACGGTGATCGCGAAATGCGATCGCAACATCTCCTGTTGGAGTACTGAGACGATAAGGACGATAAAGTAATTCTGGTTCGAGAACGTTTCCAGCTCCATCACGGTGGAAAAAATGCTTCAATGTCCATCCCAAGACGGCTTCATCTGAGCAAATCCACTTAAATCCCTGCTTAATAATATACGGCAGTATTTCCGGACTTACAGACTGTTCGGAGGGCCATAGTCCTCGCGGTTCTCTGCCAAATCTATCTGTGTATAAATCCCAAGATTTACGTAAATGTCGGGGAATATCTTCCGCCCACTGAAATCTAGCATTAGGCAATGTCATATTCGACACAGCTATCCTTCCAGAATTCGTATCCGCAAGCAAAGGTAAAATTGGGTGAGTATAGGGAGTAGTTGTCACCTCCAATTGCCCATTTGCCTGCATTTTCCGATGTTGGGGAATAATGCGACTGAGAATTTCCCGTTGTTTTGAGTATATCCGTTGGCGATCGCTTAAAGTAAAACCCCTACCTTGCTGCAACCAAGTAGCAATTTCCGGATCATCCCAAAACAAAGGATCGATCCAAGCCAAATTGTGCCAAGCAAGTAAATCGCTGTAATCCTGGGGTTGCCAATTTTCCAAACACCAACTTTGTCCCTGTTCCTGACGCTGGTTGTATAATTCTGCGTAACGGGGATGGGGATCGATGAGAGTATGGTGATTGGCATCAAAAAAATGTTGAATAATAAACTCACACAAATTGCGAGACCCCATAGGGGACGCTTCGCGAACGAGTCTTTCCGTAGGTGTCAAACTTGCTTCTAAGTAAGGATCGAAAGCATTTCCAGCCACATAATCTTCAATCTGTAAAATTAGCGAAGGCACCAAATTCACCGTTTGGTGTAACTTCGGGTACTTCTCCAACAGTAGTACCAAATCCAAATAGTCCTTAGTTCCGTGTAATCTTACCCAAGGCAAGCGGTACTTTTGATGACCAGAAAAACCAGCACCACTAATACCAGGAGACTTATACAGAGGTTGATGTTGATGCCAAATAAAAGCGACGTAGAGAGGATGAGACATAAATTATAAATTGAGAATAGGGCAAGGGGAATAGGTAAAGGCAAAAGAAAGCAAAAATAAAAAGGGTTTCCAAACCAGGAGCATTTGAACTGGGGTAAGAAACTAACACCGTTCATTAGACATCTCCGAAAATTAATCATGTGTTACCCGCAACCCTTGTAGAGATGTAGCAATGCTACGTCTCTACGTCTTTTTCCGGAGATGTCCATTACTCTCTAAGTATATTTACGGGGATTATCTTTTTACTTTTTTCTTTCTACAATGCCCCTTCCCCTTGCCCCTTGAGCATTACCCTTAAAAGACTTGTTCAATTTCAGCAATTTCCGGAATCATCTCTTTCAGACGACGTTCCAAACCCATACGTAAAGTCATTGTAGAACTTGGGCAGCTACCACAAGCACCTTGTAAACGCAACTTAACAATAGGACCATCAAGTTCCACAACTTCCACATTACCACCGTCCGACATCAAGTAAGGACGCATCTCATCCAATACAGTTTCCACGTTTTCGAGAGTCAGTTCCATAATTTTTCACCTTGTAATTTAATGATGGTCTAATTAGACA
This sequence comes from Brunnivagina elsteri CCALA 953, assembly GCF_002289455.1. GTDB lineage: Bacteria > Cyanobacteriota > Cyanobacteriia > Cyanobacteriales > Nostocaceae > Brunnivagina > Brunnivagina elsteri. Next base: position 1,524 of record NZ_NTFS01000403.1, on the reverse strand, counting down.
AACAAGTTTTCAAGCGTTGCTATAACAATCCTAGACTGAATTAGGGAGAAGGGGTGAAGAGGCAAGGGAGATAATTACCAATTCCCAATCCCCAATATCCCACTATACTTTTGCTGGTTCCCACAGTTGGATATTCGAGTACTTAAATTCTGTAATGTTAGTCATTGGACTTTCTTGGATAACTGGTAAATAGTTATTGGTAAATTCCGGATGTGAATATTCGGGATACTTAATTAAAATACTTAAATTTATACTCTGTCTTACGGATTGGTGATGCATTGTAGTGATGCGATCGCAATAAATCATGCACAATATAAATGTAGTGGCAAGTTTAATTTAATTTAATCTAACCGATGACTTCCCCTGTACTCCAAAAACCATCGATACTCAAAGAGTCTTATGTTTTGCTAGACAACGTTAGTTGGGAGCAGTTAGAACAACTTGATATAAGTTTAGCAGGAACAGACGCAAGATTAAGTTACTTAGACGGTATTCTCGAAATTATGTCTCCACTTTCCGATGACCACGAAGACTCAAAAAGTACTCTCAGTACATTACTCGAAACCTATATGCGAGCCAAAAAAATTCGCTTTTATATTCGAGGAAGTGCAACACTAGGAAAAAAGGAGAATAACACGAGAAGCGAACCGGATGAATCTTATAACTTGGGGATAAAAAAACCTATTCCTGATTTGGTTTTAGAAATAACTGTAAGTAGTGGTGGAATTAACAAGCTGGAAATTTACAAGCGTTTAGGAGTAGCCGAAGTCTGGTTTTGGGAAGATGGTTTACTCTCGGTTTATGTTTTAGAATCTGGTGAATATCAACAAATTAATCAAAGTAATTTGCTACCCGATTTAGATTTAGAATTACTGGCAAAATATTCACGCATGTCTGACCAGTTTGATGCAGTTAATAACTATACAGAATTAATCCTCACCGATAAATAATTCCCGTAGGGGCAGGGTTTTCCTGCCCTTTATTATATTGATTATATTAATTTATATTTAATCAAAAATTTAATCAAAAACAAAAATATAAAAGAGACCTGATATATCGCGTCTTCTAAGGAAGTTGCGCTGAAAAGCCTATAAAACCGTGCTCTCTCATTTTCTTACAGCGCAACTTCCTTCCACACATAATGGGGAATGCGAAGCCCCCATTACCCGCTCTACACACAAATAATTGGTTTTCCCTTCACCCTGAGACTGTGCAGAAGAGCAAACCCAGGAAAAATCAAGCAAAAAATCCGGAATGCAACTGGATGAGATTGAATTAACAGTAGAAATTAATGGTGAAGGGCAGGTAAAATTACTTGGTAATGGTATAAAAGCTGGAGGGAAAGGAGGAATCAAGTTGACATTTAAAAGAAAGCCCGAAAATTAGGAATAGCAACTTAAAAATACAATTCTTGTGGAATGGGCATCTTGCCCGTTTATTTAATTAGGGGTACATCCCAGTTTTTATTCTTCCAAGAAAGATAAATAAATCATGAGAAAGTAAAGGGAAATTAAACGCGAACGC
>NZ_NTFS01000402.1 GCF_002289455.1 Brunnivagina elsteri CCALA 953 | reverse complement strand
AACTAGTACGCTGTACCAAAGGGGCAATCTACGACGTAATTATCGATATGCGTCCAGATTCTCCAACCTTTTTACAACACTTTGGTGTCGAACTCACCGCAGATAATCATCGCGCATTCTATATTCCCGAAATGTTTGCCCACGGCTATCAAGCGCTGACAGATGAAGCGGAAGTCGTTTACCAAGTCGGCGAATTTTATACCCCTGGTTATGAGCGTGGCTTACGTTACGATGACCCATTTTTCAATATTCAATGGCCCCTCGAAGTCACAGAAATTTCTGAAAAAGACACGAATTGGCCTCTACTGCGGATGATGTCAGTTGGTGGCGAATTATCCCAGGTAAGTTGATATTACAAAACAAGTCATCAACTTGTCTTGTTATTATTCGATATAGCTAAATCACCAGCTAATTACCGATAATTTAGAAGTGAAGAATTGAGGGTGGGTGCATGTTCCTAAATGTTTTACACTGCATTGGTAATGTTATTTATTTGTTAGATAAAAAATAGCGATCGCACTAAAAGCATTATCCCCCACCTCAGTCGCGATACGCCTTTGGCGTTAAGCTCTGCTTATCGCACCAAAATTATGCATGTTGATTGATATTGCCAGAGAAAAATTTGCACAAGTCCATCAGAATGCAGTAGAACAAAGATTGTCAGGTAAGAATAGGGAAAACACCTATCAGCAATTGTATCTTCAGATATCTCTTCCCAGAAGCTAGCGAGCGGTTATCGTTAACAAACAAGGCAAAATTTACTTTTACGGAGAAACAGATTCAATGATTATTGTCGATCGCGCCTTACAAGCCCGTCAGGAAGCTGGAAAACCCGTTCGAGTCGGAATGATTGGGGCTGGTTTTATGGGACGGGGAATTGCCAATCAAATTGCTAATTCAGTTCCCGGTATGGAATTGGTCGCAATCTCCAACCGCAACCTCGATGCGGCAAAGCGAGCTTATATAGAAGCAGGTATTGAAGATGTTAAAAATGTTACTACTGTCACTGAATTAGAAGACGCGATCGCAGGGCAAAAGTATGCAGTCACCGAAGACGCAATGCTGCTATGTCGGGCTGAGGGAATTGATGCTCTAATCGAAGTAACAGGTGCAGTTGAATTTGGTGCCCATGTAGTTATGGAAGCGATCGCTCACCACAAACACGTGGTGATGATGAATGCGGAACTCGATGGTACTATTGGAGCCATCCTCAAAGTCTACGCTGACAAAGCTGGGGTCATTCTCACAGCTTGCGATGGCGATCAACCAGGAGTTCAACTCAATTTATATCGTTTCGTTAAAAGCATTGGTTTGACCCCTTTGTTATGTGGTAATATCAAGGGCTTACAAGACCCATATCGCAACCCCACCACCCAAGAAGGATTCGCCAAACAGTGGGGACAAAAACCCAGTATGGTGACAAGTTTTGCTGATGGAACCAAAATATCTTTTGAGCAAGCGATCGTTGCTAACGCGACAGGGATGAAAGTAGCCAAACGCGGAATGCTGGGATACGACTTCCGAGGTCATGTCGATGAAATGACCACTATGTATGATGTCGAACAACTCAAAGAATTAGGTGGCATCGTTGATTATGTTGTCGGCACAAAACCAGGTCCAGGTGTATTCGTCTTTGGAACTCATGATGACCCCAAGCAGCAGCATTATCTCAATTTATATAAGCTAGGTGAAGGACCGCTTTATAGCTTCTACACACCTTATCACCTCTGTCACTTTGAAGTACCACTTTCGGTTGCCCGTGTCGTCCTCTTCCAAGACTATATTTTGACACCTTTAGGAAAACCATTCGTTGATGTTGTCACCACAGCCAAAATCGACCTCAAAGCTGGGGAAACATTAGATGGTATTGGTTATTACATGACCTACGGTCAGTGTGAAAATTCAGACATTGCCCTCCAACAAAAGTTACTGCCGATGGGATTGGCTGAAGGATGCCGTTTAAAACGGGATATTTCCAAAGACCAAGTTCTCACCTACGATGACGTAGAATTACCACAGGATAGGCTTTGTGACCAACTGCGAGCGAAGCAAGATGCACACTTTGCCACAGAAAAAATCATGGCAGCAGTGTAGATAGTGCTTGATTGAATTTCATGCAGTAATAGCGAATTATTTATATTTGGCTATGGAATTTTGAAATCTCTGTAAAAGTTGGGTTAACTGCCGCTTCAAATACTCCGAGTCACCATATCATAAATACATCGCTAGTTACTGCAAGCGGATTTCTTGATTTAGATTGCTATATTAAAACATCTGTTATCAAACGTTGATTACATGAGAACTTTCACAATTAATAATTGCCAGACATCTACTTCAGTAAGTTATTGCTTAGATTAAGATAAATTTTATACAAATTACTAGGGAAAGAAACATGAAAGTTGCTCTCGTCCATGATTATCTAACCCAGCGTGGTGGGGCAGAGCGTGTATTTGAGTTATTGTGCAAGCACTACCCTGAAGCTGATATATTTACATCTGTTTACGATTCCCAGGAAACGATTGACCTTGGAGATAGAATTGTTAACACAACATTTGTACAAAATATACCAGGTGCAGTTAAGTATTTTCGACTCATGGCACCTTTGTACTTTCCTGCCTTTCGTGCCTTAGACCTGCAAGATTACGATTTAATTATTAGCAGCAGCACCAGTTTTGCGAAAGCAGTACGTAAAAAACCAACAGCAAGGCACATTTGTTTTTGCCACAACGTCACTAGATTTCTGTGGGATACGGAAACTTATTTGCGTGAATATGGAGACTATCGCTACTTCGCTCCTTTGATCGAGCATATCTTTCAAATGATGCGTAATGTTGATTTAAAATATTCACAAGAACCAGACCTTTATATTGCAAATTCCAGCGTCGTTGCCCGGAGAATTAAGAGCATCTACGGCAAAAATGCCATCGTCATTAATTACCCAATCGATACGAGCAAGTTTTTGTTTAGCGATCGCAAAGAAGAATATTATCTAGCTTCAGCGCGGATGATTAGCTACAAACGGCTTGATATAATAGTCGAAGCTTTTAACTGGCTAGGGTGGAGACTGTTGATATCGGGGAATGGTCCAGAGCGGGAACGCTTGCAATCAAAAGCCTTGAAAAATGTCGAATTTATCGGACATGTGACCGATACAGAACGCACTCAGTTGTTTGCTAACGCTAAATCGGTTATCGTGGCAGCGTTAGAGGATTATGGATTAGTTCCAGTCGAAGCGAATGCGAGTGGAACCCCCGTGATTGCATTTGGAGCGGGTGGAGTTTTGGATACTCAAATACCTGGAAAAACAGGTGTATTTTTCAAACGACAAACCCCAGAATCCTTACAAACAGCCTTACTTGAATCCAGGGAAATCTATTGGAACTACGAAAATATCCGCAACCACGCGGTAATTAACTTTTCAGAAGAAGCATTTTTTGGCAAGGTCGAACAAGTCATCGATCAAGCTTGTAAATCATATCAATTATCAAATTGACTTAGTTCGCTGAGGGAAAGCAAACGTGATTCAAACCGCAGTCAATCCAGCCTTAAATTCATCTGCTGACAACGATCCTGGATATGGGCAGTTGTTAGCAGTTTTAGTACGTAGATTTCCTTGGTTCTTGGGGGTATTTCTGTCATCGATCGCGATCGCAGGTTTTATGACCAAAAGAACAGCACCGACTTACGAAAGCTCGATGCAATTTCTCGTTGAATCCAACTATCAAAGTCCAGGACAGGATAATGCTGCTGCCCAAAGCGATGCTAGCAGAGCAATCGACTCCATTTTTAAGATAGATACGGCAACCCAACTCAACCTGATGCGGAACACCGTACATATCGAAAAAGCCGTCCAGCAACTCAAAGACGAATATCCAACTCTTACAGTCGCCCAAGTTAAACGTTCGCTAGTATTGTCTCAGATTAAGGAAAAAGAAGATAATCTCGTCACGAAAATTTTCTTAATCCAGTATAAAGATACCGATGAACTTAGAACCCAGCGTGTTCTCGAAGTATTGCAAAAAGTCTATCTAGATTATAACAAAGAACAGCAGAAAGAACGTTTGAAAGATGGTTTGAAAGGTACCAACGAGCAGTTAGAGAAGGTAGGTAAAGAAGTCAAAGAATCGGAGTCGAGACTGCTACTATTTCGTCGAACCCAAAATTTGACCGATCCAGAAGTACAAGTAAGAACCCTCCAAGAATCTTTAAATACCGTCGAACAAGAACGAAAAAACGTTCGCGCTGAATACCAACAAGCGATCGCACGCTACGACTCATTACAAGGACAACTCAAGCGAACCCCACAAAATGCCCTGGTTTCAGCACGTCTAAGTCAGTCAGTTCGTTACCAGACATTACTCAACGAAATTCAAAAAACTGACCTAGCACTAGAAAAAGAACGCTTGCGGTTTACAGAAGAAGCTCCCAGCGTGAGAAAGCTAGTTGAAGAAAGACAGAGACAACAACTACTCCTGCAAAATGAAGCTGGGGCAACTTTGGGACAAAATGTCTCAGTCGCTGCGACAACAGTAGAAAATACCCAAAATCAAGGGAACGATAGCCAGATAGACTTAGCCCTTGCGGCTCAACTTGTCGAAAACCAAACGAGTATATTTGGTTTACGGGCAAAAGACCAAAGCCTTGGGGAAAAAGAAGAAGAGTTACGCAACAACTTGAAACGCTTCCCAGCACTTCTAGCAGAATTCAACCGTCTCAAACCTGCGGCAGATCGTACCCGCGAACGCTACGATACACTCTTGAAAACGGAACAGCAATTACGCCAGGAACTCGATAAAGGGCAATTTGACTGGAAAGTAGTCGAAAAGCCTCAAAAAGGTGATTTCATGGGTCCATTCCTCCAACAAAACCTTCTATTGGGTGGAGTAGTCGGATTAATTTTGGGTGGAATCACAGCAGCATTGCGGGAAGCTTCTGACGATTCGGTTCACACCACAGCTGAGTTAGAAAATATTATTGCTTTTCCCTTATTGGGCACAACCCCCAAATTACCACCTGCCAGAACCAGAGAATCCGTAATTAAATTACCATTTGGTCAACCAGAAGCCACAGCCCCTTGGACGATTCAAGTCTTGCAATCACCCCCACGTTGGGAATCTTTGGATTTGATTTACAAGAATATTGAACTTCTGAATACGGTTTCCTCCCTGAAATCCCTGATGATTACTTCGGCTTTACCCGATGATGGGAAATCAGCTTTGGCTTTAGGACTAGCAATGAGCGCTGCCCGGTTGCACAAACGGGTGCTATTGATTGACGCAAATCTCCGGGAACCCAGTTTACACAAGCAACTCAACCTTCCCAACGAACAAGGACTTTCGAGTTTATTGGCAAGTGATAGTGATTTGAGCAGCCAAATTAGCCTGCAATCATCGGGTTCATCGTTTATTGATATTCTCACTTCCGGACCAATACCAGCCGATCCAGCCAATCTCCTGAGTTCTCCTCGGATGAAACAGTTAATGGCTGCATTTGAAGAGAACTACGATTTGGTAATCGTTGATGCACCTCCAGTTTTGGGACTTGTTGATGCTTTACTTGCTGGTTCGTCTTGTCGCAGCACTGTGATGGTGGCAAGTATTAGTCACGTTACCCGTAGCCAATTATCCCAGGCTACAGCAATGCTAGCTAAGTTGAACTTAATTGGGGTTGTCGCTAATGGAGTTTCAAGTTCGTCAAGTACTTATATTCCTTATCCAAGGCAGCATCAATTTGCTCTCCAACAAGGGGGAGAGAAATAACATCCCATAGTTTGAGATGAAAATGAAGGCGCGGAGCGTTTTTACCACTACTAGATTAAAATTGAATTTAGTAAGGGTAATTTCCGCGCGATCGCTCAAATATTCGACTTTGTTAAATTGAAGTCTGAAATCAGCAATATCTTGGGCTTTCTCAATAAGTTGGGAATATTAATGT
>NZ_NTFS01000401.1 GCF_002289455.1 Brunnivagina elsteri CCALA 953 | reverse complement strand
TTCTCGTAGAGTAGCGCGAACGGAGGATTTTACCCCGACACAAAACGCAAATCTTGCCACGGGGATACGGACAGTGGCAAAGTTTGCACGCTGCCCTTCTATTGCTGGGGAATTAAACAGAACAAGCTTGTTAATCAGGGGATTGAGAATAAATTTTTTGTTTATTCCTCATTCATTAGACATTTCCGGAAAAGACGTAGAGACGTAGCATTGCTACGTCTCTACAATGGTTCTGGGTAACACATGATTAAATTTGGTCGATGTCTATTATTAACGTAGGATATGGATTATAGATTAGATCGACAGGAGTTAGCAATGACCGCAGCAGACCCCGTAAAGGTAATGAAGGAGGAAGTGGGTAAAGCCGCAGCCGCTTTGGTAAAGTCGAATAGTGTTGTTGGCTTGGGTACAGGTTCGACTACAGCCTATGCTATTCAATATATTGGGGAACGGCTCAAATCGGGCGAACTCAAAGATATTGTTGGGGTTCCGACTTCGTTTCAGGCTGAAGTTTTAGCAAAGCAGTATGGCATTCCTTTAACCACACTCGATGCGATCGCGCATATCGATATTGCCATTGATGGAGCGGATGAAGTCGATCCACAGAAAAATTTAATTAAGGGTGGTGGTGCTGCACATACTCGTGAGAAGGTGGTAGACTATCTCGCAAACCAGTTTATTGTGGTTATTGATGCTGGTAAATTGGTTGATAAGCTGGGTTCATCTTTTGCTGTGCCTGTTGAAGTTATACCAATGGCTATGACTCCTGTAATGAACGCAATTAAAAAACTCGGTGGTAAACCCGAACTCCGTATGGGTGTAAGAAAAGCTGGTCCAGTCATCACTGACCAAGGTAATATGGTTATTGATGTTAGATTTGATGACATTCCTGACCCCGTTAACCTAGAGAAAACACTGAATAATATTCCTGGTGTTTTGGAAAATGGAATTTTTGTTAATTGTGCGGATATCGTCTTAATTGGCGAAGTTATTGACGGGAAGCCATCTGTACGACAAATTTAAGGTTTAGACTTAAAATTTGGGTTTAACATCTGGGAATTGGGCATTAAGGCATCGTGAAGAATAAGCTGTTCCGCATTTAAATCATATAATCCAAATTATTATAATTTTTGTGGGGTGGGCATCCCTGCCTGCCTTAATATATGATTTAGGTGCTTTTTAGCTTACTAAGTTCAAGTTAAGATTTAAAAGTCTCTTTTCCCCCATTCTCAATGTGTCTTTTTATCAATGTCTATATGCCATAAGCGTTCTAGCTTCTCAATGCGGCGACGAAGAGTAACGATGCGATATTTTTTATAACCAATTATACTAATAAGCAAAACTATCGGAATACCCAATACAAAATAACCCGCAATATTATGAGTCGAAATTTCAGGTTCAACTCTTGAGTTCACTTGTACTGACTGATTTACAGGTTGATTTGCTGAACTTCCTCGCATTGAAACCTCTATAAACTAACTACTTGTACAAACAATTACTTCAGGGGTTATCCCACCATTTCCTGATGACTAAATATAATTTATCTTGTTTCACTATATATTTTTTCGTAATAATCTGAATCCCATTGAGAAATTACGTAATAATGCGCTCTTTCTGGGAATATTTTCATCTACGTGTACAATATCTAAATAGTGAAACAGATGTAACAGAAAGTCCAAGAATAATGAAATGATGTAATACGAAAACATCGAATAAATTACTTGAAATTTACTTTTTGCAGAACAAAATGCTTTATAGAAGATTTGGACGCACTGAACTACAAATGCCTGTATTTTCCTGTGGGGGAATGCGATATCAGTTTAAATGGCAAGATGTCCCCCAATCGCAGGTTCCTAGTGATAACCAAACTAACCTCGAAGCGACTATTCGACATTCTTTTGAACTAGGGATTAATCATATTGAAACTGCCCGTGGTTATGGTAGTTCGGAGATGCAGTTAGGTAGGGTTTTACCAACTTTGCCACGGGATAAGTTGATTGTACAAACTAAAGTCAGTCCAAAAGCAAATCCGAAGGAGTTTGAAAGCGAGTTTGAGAAGTCTTTAGCATACCTTAATTTAGATTATGTTGATTTATTAGGGATTCACGGGATTAATAATGCTGAAACATTTGAGAATACCATGCGTGTTGGTGGTTGTTTGGATGTAGCACGAAAATTGCAAGCACAGGGGAAAGTAAGGTTTGTTGGTTTTTCTACTCATGGTGCTTGTGAAACAATTGTAAAAGCAATTGAAACGGATCAATTTGATTATGTAAATCTCCACTGGTACTATATAAATCAAAATAATTGGCAGGCAATTGAAGCTGCAACCCGTCATGATATGGGGGTATTTATTATTAGTCCATCTGATAAAGGTGGTAAGTTGTATAGTCCACCAGCAAAATTAGTCGATTTATGTAAACCATTGAGTCCAATTGCATTTAATGATTTGTTTTGTTTGAGTCATACAAATGTGCATACATTAAGTATTGGAGCCGCGAAAGCAAGTGATTTTGATGAACATTTAAAGGTGTTAGACTTGTTAGATAAAGTCGATGAAATTTTGCCACCAGTTATTGCTAGATTAGAACAAGAACTAATTAATGTATTTGGAGAAGATTGGGCAAAAACCTGGCATATAAATTTACCAACCCATGAAGAAACACCTAATAATGTGAACATTCCGATGATTTTATGGTTGCGGAATTTAGCAATAGCTTATGATATGCTGGATTATGCTCAAATGCGCTATAACTTATTAGGAAATGGAGGTCATTGGTTTCCGGGAAATAAGTGCGATCGCATTAACCAAATTGACTTACAAAAGTGTTTAATTAATAGTCCTCATGCTGATAAAATTCCTCAGATTTTAGCTGAAACACATCAAATTTTAGCTGGAGAAACTGTACAAAGATTATCAAGTACTTAATTAAAATAATATCCCCCAATCCTCTCCAGAGAATTAAATACCTGATTTGTTAGAGGGTGTTCATAAATAAAATTATGTCATTCTGAGGAACGTACGCGCTACGCGTTGCCGCAGGCTAGAATCTAGGGTTTGCGGCGTAGTCTAGAAATGCTACCCTACGGGAAGGCTTCGCCAACAGCATGACAAATCAAGGCTTTTAGAGCTTAAGGATTATTTTATAAACACCCTCTTAGAGAATTTGATTCTGAACTAGATCAAATTTCAAATAATTTCTCTCGAACCAAATTAAAAAAATCTTCATCAGTCAGCAGTTTATATAAAAATTCTTGCTGAATGTAATTTTGTAGTAAATTAAACCATGCTCCTGGAGGAATATTTTCTAAAAATAAAGCTGCAACTCTAGCATTATTTGCGTTTGTAGGTTTTAGATACCAAGCTTCGGTAATAATACCTGCCAAGCTACCATTTTTTACACCAAATGCATCTAATCGTTGTTGATTACTAGGAATTTCCATCGTCCATTCTAAATATCGACGCATTATTTTATCTGCTTCTGAGGATATTAATAAACCCCGATAAATTCGCTCCATTATTTGAGTATATCCAGTAGCTGTTCCTTTCCCATTCAAAGCATGTGCTATTTCTTGTTGTTCTTTTAACTTTAGCCATTTATTCGATGTGATATGTGTTGATTGATTTCTTCTAAATTCTTCATCACTTTGCCAGATTCCTGTTAATTGATAAACCTCATCTCCATACTCCTTTGGTGACATTGCTTGATATTTTTGCAGTCTTTCAGTAAAAGTATCGCTAGATGTATGATTACTCCAAGTTAAAATTTGACCGATGATTGGTAAAGGAACATCTTGATTTTTGATATTCAATGAAGAGACAAGATTATTTAAATTTTCTCTCCCCAAACGTTGAATTAAATAATCAGTTGCAGCATTATCACTATAGCGAATCATTGCCCAAGGAATGTGATGTAATTCTACTTGATTTGCTAAATTTATATATTGCTTTTGCTTCAATTCAGTAATTGCAGAGGGATGAGCATCACCATCTGTGCGAGGTAAATAATATAAATCAATATCTTCAATATTTACCAACTCTTGAGATGATAATAATCCTTGGTTTATTTGACGTGCATATTCAGCTAATACAATAATTTTAATTGTTGAAGCAAGTGGTCTTTTGATATCAGAATTATAAAAAATTTCTTGCTCCGAATAACCAACTTCATAGGCAACTAGTGAAACATCATCAGGATGGGTAATAATATATTCTAATACAGCTTCAGGTGTTCTTAATTGTAATTCCCATTCTTTCCCGTCAGATAAAATACTAAAAGTATCAATAATTGAAAGCACAGCTTGTTTCTGCCAAATTCCTACTAAAATCAATATGAATGCGAATAAGCTGATACCTACTTGCCAGTGAGAAAATAAATTTATACTCATTTTTTACCAATTAAGTCGTTTACTTAATATTAATTCTATATAAAGCTGCACATTACCCCTATATACCTCCCCTACCCTGCGGGAACGCGGTAGACGCTGAGTCGCAAAGCGACACGCTGCGCGTAGCTTGCTTCCACGGAGTGGTACGTCTTCTCGTAGAGTAGCGCGTAAAGCAAGGGGAGGTGCCACAGGCGGTGGGGTTATTTTATGCATCTTCATATTAAAATGGTATAAGTAAGCATGACTGCGAAATATTAATTACAGCACACTGTATGTACATACAATACAGTAGGGTGAATAAAATCATTTGAATTTTCCAATGTATTCGATTTATGTAAAATCTGCCGTATCTGCAAATATTTAATGTAAGTATTAATTATTACCACTTTTAAGCTGAAAATAATAGTTAGTATGTTTTTTACTAAATTTGATTATTTTGGCTCCAAATCTCGGAAAATAAAAGGTGAAAGTAAAATCAACTTGAATTCGCAGCCTATAATCTTATCGGATTAAAATTTATGAGCTTAAATCGCCGCCATTTTTTATCTTTGTTGGGCGCTAGTACAGGTGCATTATTGCTGAATGGTTGCACCTCATCGGAAAATCAACCTACTGTACGGAATACCTTGACAGTTGCAGCAAGTCCAGAAGGAAGTCCAACAGCAATCCTAACAGGGAAGAGTGCAGAAATAAAAGGAACAATCCAGCTACCAGCTTTACCTTACCCATACGAAGCACTCGAACCACATATTGATGCTAAAACAATGCAGTTCCATCATGACAAGCACCATGCGACTTATGTCAAGAATCTAAATGCAGCTTTAGAAAAACATCCCCAACTTAAAAACACCAGCGTCGAACAAATAATACAAAACCTGAACAGCGTACCAGAAGATATTCGTAACACTGTGCGAAATAACGGAGGGGGACATATCAATCATTCAATGTTTTGGCGTATCATGAAACCTAATGGAGGAGGAGAACCAACAGGTGCGATCGCAAAAGCCATCAAAGAAAATTTTGGTAGTTTCGACAACTTCAAAAAGAAATTTAACGAAGAAGGAACTAAGCGTTTTGGTAGTGGTTGGGTATGGTTAGTTAGAGACAAAAGCGGCAAACTTGAAGTTGTCAGTACAGCTAATCAAGATAGTCCCATCAGTGTAGGGAAATATCCTATTATGGGTAATGACGTATGGGAACATGCATATTATCTTAACTATCAAAATCGTCGTGCAGATTATTTAGATGCTTGGTGGAATCTCCTCAATTGGGATGAAATTAATCTACGTTTGGCAGACGCAGTGAAATTTAAATAGGCAAAAGAGACCTTTTTTGCACCACCTCACTGTTAGAGCGCTGTTATTACGGTGGGGTTCTTTCTATGCATCTTCTATATTAAATTGGTATTAAGAGCATGTTTGAAAAGTTTGGGAAGGTATAATTTGTCATTCTGAGTGGAGCTTTGCGGAACGAAGAATCTGGAGTTTAGCCCACATACTGAGATGCTTCGTTCCTCAGCATGACATAGAAGAAGACTTTTCAAACAACCT
>NZ_NTFS01000400.1 GCF_002289455.1 Brunnivagina elsteri CCALA 953 | reverse complement strand
TTTGGAATGGTGGGAAATAAAAAAGTGAGTTATTAAATCTGAAATTTCGTACCAACTTAATATGAAGACGCATAAAATACCCCCACCGCCTGTGGCACCTCCCCTACCCTTCGGGAACGCGAAGCGCATAAAGTAAGGGGAGGTATAGAGAGAGGAGTCAGAGAATGTGTAGCCTCACATTATTTGATATTACGCTCTTAACTAGCATAACCAATAAATAATGAACTGTTTGATAGCAATTCGCGATTATCTATTAAAAATTAATAATAAACCATTAACATTAACATTTAGATTCTGTTTGTTGTGGCGCGATACGCCTTTGGCGTTAAGCTGAGTCCCAAGGGGACACGCTCCGCGTAGCTTGCTTCCACGGAGTGGTACGCTTATCGCACTCTTTCACCCTCTTCCACACCTTAAGGAATATCCTATCTCACAATCAGTTTATAGCTTCAGGTTGATTTTATTCGAGTAGTGCCTGGGTAGAGTGATGGGGAACTGGAACTGAGATGGGGAATTCAAACAATGGAAAATTATTTTAGCAAAGCGATTGGAGCCACTGCATTAGTTGCAAGTTTAGCAATTATGCCTTTGTCTGCTCCTGCACAAGCTCAAACTAACACTGATGGAACCACCACAACAACCCCAAATACTAGGGTTTACAATGACGGCACCTATGGCGATCGCAATTTTGATTGGGGTTGGTTGGGGTTACTTGGTTTAATCGGTTTAGCTGGTTTAACTGGTAAGAAGCGTACTGAAGAATCTACTCGCTACCGCGATCCTAATGCTGTTGGTAATAGCACTTATCGCGAATAGGAGGCAAAAGGGGAAGGGGGAAAGCAAAACAATTCGCTTTTCCTCGCTCCGCGAAAAGTCAAGCTATACAATTGTTTAATCTAGGATACAGAGCAGTATTTCCGCTTTCCCCTTTTATACCTCACTAATTTGCTGCTGCTTGTGGATTGGAGGAAATAACATCTCGATTTTGGTCTTGCTGTTGAGGTGTCCAATAGCTGGCAACTAAACCCACCATCATCCACCAAAGGGTGTTAATTTCCGGACGATACCAAACCGTATCGACAAAACCATGACCAAGCATGGCAACCAACGATGCGATCGCACCAATCATCCAGAGTCCATCAGCGTTACGTTCTTGGTAAAACCGTTGGAGTTGGACTAAGCCAGTATTGAATGTGACAATTAAAAGCCAGATAAATGCACCTAAGCCGATAAAGCCCATTTCTACGGTGATTTCCAAAATCACAGAATACGCACTTAGGGCAGTGAATTTTGGCAATTGATACAGTGGATATACGTTATTAAAGGAATTATGACCAGGACCAATGCCCAATATGGGGCGATCGCGAATCATCCGAAATACCGCATTCCATACGTTAATCCGGAAGTTATTACTGCTATCACCACGACCAGCAAAAATACTTACAATCCTGAGACGGAATGTTTCCGAAGCGCCAAATGCGATCGCAAATAAGGCAACAAAGCTACCCAAAAGTATGGGAACTAGCCAAGTTCGCCAAAATCTTGGCAGTAAATCGGCGTACCAGTATCGCAATAATAGGACAACGACAATAGCTGCTAATGCTAATCCAATAAAGCTACCGCGACTATCCGCAAAGCGGAAGCAAGCTAAATTTACAACTAACATTGTGGCAGCCAAGCATTTGCGGGCTAATCCTTTCCAAGCAAATACTGCAATTAAACTAAGAATTATTGCAGGTAGCAAGTAACCAGCGAGTAAATTGGGATTACCAAGATAACTATAAACCCGAGTATTTTTTGCTAGTGGTGATTCTGGATCAACCCAAGTTGCTAATTGTGCTGCACCAAATAATTTTTGCCTAACTCCATATACGCTGGCAATTAGTCCAACATGCATGTATAAAATCAGCAACCAATTCCGTAAGCGAGGAAATTGGAGTACCCTAGCACAAAGGGCGAATAGAAATAAATAAAGGGTAAAATTCCTGAAATCGGTAATTGCAAATTTACGGACTGGTGATAGAGCCGTAGCTAAAAATGCAACTCCCCAAAATATAAATACCAATATATGGATCGGGGTGACTTTGGGGAGATTGAGAGCATTGCGATCGTCGGATACACTTAGCAGTATCCAAAAGACACCACATCCAAGCAAAATCAATCCAACTAAGTCATTGGCAACAAATGGTGCGAGTCCATAAAGCAGACTCAGTAAAGCCGCAGCGATTATTTCTCCCCACTGCATCAAAATACTAGTCTCCCGCCAAGAGCGCAACAGCCCAAATAAGGAACGGTGCAGGTAACTAGTAGCGAGATATTCCCGCAAAGGAAAATTAGATAATGTAAATCTTTGCCAAACTAAATTCATCCACCACCTCGCGATTAAGGTTGACTCCTGTACAGAAGTTCGACTTAATCATAATCTGGCTGGTTCCAAAAAGTTAACATTCCTAGATTGCAATTTGAGAAGTTTTCTAATATTGCGATGTAGAGACAAGACATCCACCGAAAAGTGACACTGTGTCACTTGCCGAACTGCTCAGGGCAGCGCGTCTCTTTGTATTCAATCAAAATATACGCTTGTAGTAGGCTGTTGACTTTGATGGAATTTTGACGCTTTTGGCTCGTACCATTTTTCTGTCATATCTCGTTCCCAGTCTCTGGCTGGGAATGCTATTTGCGAGGAACTGTGCCTTGATTCAGGAGGGGGGAGGGGAGCCTCCCTATATGAGTTCCCACGCAGAGCATGGGAAACAGTTCGACCTTCTCGACATGATTTTAGTATGAATTTTTATGACCCAAAAAACTACAAAGTCAACAGCATAGCGTAGGGGTGGGATTTCCCCACCCTTATATTTTATTAATCAAATATAAATACTATCGGTGAACTACTCAGACTTGCCTACGGAACCGAGTCTGAGCTTCCCAATTCATCGGGAATAGCCTCTAAAACTCAGTAGTTTTTTTTGGTCTGACATTCCCTCCAAGGGCAGGAGTCCTGGTTCCCAAGACCCAAATTTTTCTCTTGCGACATATGCCTATTAGCTTGGTTTTCGCTGTCTTGAAAAGTTTTGTGGAAGGAGACCTTCCCCACAAACTTTTCGCTTGCGGCATTGATGGTCAAGACATCATATATCTTACCAGAAAATTTTGGGGATTCGTCATAACATAAGCGAATTTGTTTTTACTGTGTAAAAAATCAATTCCAGATGTAATCCTTATCTCCCGCTCACAATACCTACCATTAGAGTACATTGAAGGTGGGGAATAGGAGCGACTCGTTAATTGCTTATAACTCATTGTGAAATTATTTATACCTAATCGTTGACTGGGTTTTGGGTATTAGGTAATTACTAGTTGTTGCTGATTGATTGATTGATTGTTGGTTGGTTAGGTATATTTAAAACTAAATCAAAGCTAAATCAAAGCTAAATGCATTATGTAGTCTCACCGTCTTTTCTAACCCCTAATCCCTATACCCTATTGCCCACATTAACTATTTATTACTTGTGTTTTCCGATGTCTTAGTAGCTGGCAATGGCAACGATAACACATAGCGATATCCAGATTCTGCTGAACCTTGAATTGAAATATGTCCCCCGTGCAATTCTGCTAGTTGACAGCTTAACAACAAACCTAAGCTTTCACGCGATAGGTGATTGTGCGGTTTGTTCATGTCTAAATCACCAGAATTTACAGAAATAAATCCGGAGTTGGATGCTGCCAAATCTTTTGATTTATCCATTGTCATTGAGAAGCCGTCCAGTTCGGAAACTTCTGAATGTGTATTGTAGTTCTGAACTACGCTTGTAAGTTCTAACAATGGTTGCGGGTTGAGACGGAAGTACGGATCGACTTCGGTAATTCCATCACCTAACCAAGGATGGGATACCCAAACGGTAATATTCAGGGAATCTTCTTTGTAGGAAACGTGAATCCGCACAACACTTCCTGTCGCGGAAACTTGAATGACGCTAAAAATTAAGTGGTATAGAATTTGACGAACTTTATCTTTGTCGAGGGGTAAAATTCGGCTGCGTCCAGGTTCAAGCGACAAACGAATGTCTTGTTCGCGACGGTTAGCTGCTTCTTCAAGGGTGTTAATCGCTTGTTGGCAGAGCATTTCGATATCGACGGGGGCAATATTTAATGCGGCTGTGCTTTCGTTCATTGCTCCCAGTTCCGAAATTTCGTTGACTAAGGAGAGCAGGTAGCGTCCACTATGCTGGATAATTTCTAAGTATTCCCGTTGTTTGGTTGTTAGAGGACCATAAATTTCCCGTCCTAAGACGCTTGCCATTCCCAATACTGATGTGAGAGGGGTACGTAATTCTTGGGTTAGTTGGGATAGTAGTTCAAGTTTTAGGTGGTTTGTGGTGACTGCTTCTTTGTCTAGTTCTTTGGTTAAAGTTGGGGCACTGAGTTTGATTTCGTTGATACCACTACTTGATGTTGACCAACCTGATTCTTTGGGGGAATTAGGATGGGAATTAGTACCGTTTGTCGTTGCTTGCAGTAAGCGATTACGTTCAAACTCACTCATGCACCAACGGGCAATTATTTGTAAAAATTCAATATCTCTGGTAGAAAAGTTCCGTGGTACTAAGTCTAAAACAGCCAGCACTCCCAAGCAGTTACCGGATGCATCGATGAGTGGAGCGCCTAAGTAGGCACGTACTCCGTATTCTTTGACGAGCTTTGTAATATTAAGTTCGTTGGCTACATATTTATGCGTATCGTTAATGACGACTATTTGGGAGCTTTCGACTACTAACGTGCAAAATGATTCTTTGCGTGGTAGCTGACGATTTTGCGCCAGTTGGTTCATTAATCCCAAGCGTGATAATCCGATCGCGGATTTAAACCAGTGACGTTCTTGGTCAATGAATCCTAATACCGAAATGGGTGCTTCGAGGAAATGTGCGACGGTTTGAGTTGCTTCTTCAAATACTGGAATTGTTTCTGATTGGCGCAAACCTAGTCCTGACAAGGCTTTTAGTCTTTGCTGCTCTCTATTTTCTTGGGAATCCCAACCTTCTTTTAATCCAAACAGTTTATTTTCTGGCTCTAACATTACTACTTGACCTTGATTAAGTATTTGATAAGGATTTTCATATAACCGACGTTATTTTGGTTATTTTTCTATTTCTAAGCATTCCCTAATTTTGAGTCTGACAAACAAATTTGCAATATTTTTTTTTACATTGCGAGGAAGAGTGATATTTATACTGAGTTGGGAGGGGTTTGCACTACCTATTTACTTAGGTACAAATATGTTGTCTGATATGTGGCTAAAAGTACATATGGGCAATGGTTTCAGTTATTTACTCTACTTATAAGGAATCGATTTTTAAGCACTGCTAACAATTATTATAAGTCCCGAAATTTAGTTATCACATACAGACGATTTACTTACTTAATAGCTGTAATTATATTATCAAAGATATCGTTATTCTCACTGAGGCAGTTTAGATAAGATTGGGTGCAAATTATTTATTAGGATTCTGTTTTCATTTTGGTGCGATACTCCGTAAAGAGTGGTCTCTGACCATCGCAGCGAGTTGAATTAATTAAATCAGAATAATATTTTTTATTTAGTTGCTAGTTGGGAAAATAAATTGTGTATGTAAGGTTTTACGAAAGTGTAAATTCTCAAGTAATAAAAGATTATTCAATCATTTTTACATCTGATTTTGTTGTCTATGGCTTCCCTGTAATTACTCATAAGTAGATAATATTCTCTGGGAATTATTGAGCTATCGTCATAGTTTTATTGGTTTTAAACCATTGACTATATATTCCAATAAACGGACTCTAAATAATTCTAATTAATTTACTACTATTTTTAATATTCTTGCTAAAAGCGGATTCAAGGGGATTTTTCAGCGTATGACATTCCCAAAAAAAATAAATAATATACAATTAATACAAAATAAATAAAAAAAT
>NZ_NTFS01000040.1 GCF_002289455.1 Brunnivagina elsteri CCALA 953 | reverse complement strand
ATAAGGGACTTCCAGAAAATAAAATCTTCTTTCTCATATACTTACCAACACTATCACGCGAAGGGTGGGGAGACCCGTTGGTGTCAACTTAACGTAGAACCCTTTCTGTATCTCGTTCCCAGGCTCTGCCTGGGAATGACCTTTGGGAGGCTCTGCCTCCAGAGACTACTACTGGAGGCTCTGCCTGGGAACCAGAGGGGATAAGGCTTCTCGCTTAAATTGACACCAATGGACTCACCCCACCCCTACAATTGTGGAGAATTTATTTTTTGGTGTTCCCTAAGGAGAGAAGCTTAAAATGACGAGTTTTCGTCCTATTTTTATTCCGAAATCTCAAATCATGTCATGAATATTTGACATATTCTTGGCAATATTACGTCTAGAGCTAGATTGTGAAAAGATTCATAACTTGTAATATAAAGAGTTAATAGATTTACAGTTGTGTCAAGTTTCTTTAAGGAAATGTATCTCCTGTAACAAAAATAATATTTGTTTCGCGTATAGTATAATCGCTAACCAAAAAAAGATGATAATCATATCAAAGAATATAG
Source organism: Brunnivagina elsteri CCALA 953 (assembly GCF_002289455.1). Classification (GTDB taxonomy): domain Bacteria; phylum Cyanobacteriota; class Cyanobacteriia; order Cyanobacteriales; family Nostocaceae; genus Brunnivagina; species Brunnivagina elsteri. The sequence goes on along the minus strand of NZ_NTFS01000040.1, from coordinate 24,819 downwards.
CGATAGAAGAATATTTATAAAGTATTCGTTGAAGTATTTAATTACGAAATAGTACTTTGGAAAAAGAGATTATTTTCGCTAGCTTCAAAGTAAAAGAAACTGATACTTCTATTTGAAAAATAATTCTAATAATTAATTAGTTAATTATTAGTAGATTATGATGCGATCGCAGATTTTTTATTTTCTATCAGTCTCTGCTACAGAGAGTCTTGGCTATTTTAACTAAATTGAATAGAGCTATTCTTCTGATTAAAAATATTGGGGAATACATAAATAAATTCAATCAAAACATTCTAGAGAAATTAGTAAATTCTGATTAAAAAATATGTAATGTATGACACTATTTAAATTAAAGTAAAGATTAGTCAACCTTTTAGTAAGTTTTATTTCACAGTTTTCTCTTTCGCCAAATTGATATGTAAAAAGTAGGCGCATTCTGTGAACTACTTAGAAACTCAGTAACATAACTCACCAACAAACTATGAATACTCAATCCGCACAACGTATTGCATTAATTTCATTCCACGGTGATCCAGCAGTTGAAATTGGTAGAGAAGAAGCAGGAGGGCAGAATGTCTACGTGCGTAACGTTGGGGAAGCACTAGCTCGACTGGGATGGCAAGTGGACATGTATACCCGCAAAGTCAGCATAGAGCAAGCAGAAATAGTTGAACACACTCCAGGTTGTCGGACAATTAGGTTCAGTGCAGGTCCACTTGAGTTCATTCCGCGAGATAATTTGTTTGAGTATTTGCCGGAGTTCATCGAAAAATTTCTCCAATTCAAGCAAGAAAATGGTCTTTCTTATCAAATAGTGCATACCAATTACTGGATGTCTGGCTGGATAGGAATGTGTTTAAAGAAAGTTCTTGGATGTAAGCAAATTCACACCTATCACTCACTTGGTGCTGTAAAATACGCCACAATAGAAAATATTCCTCCTATTGCCAGCCAGCGACTCGAAACTGAGTGCGACGTTTTGGAAGAAGCAGAACGGATAGTTGCAACAAGCCCTCAGGAAAAAGCCCACATGCGACAATTGGTATCTACCAAAGGAGATATTGAAATTATCCCTTGTGGTACTGACATTCACAGCTTTGGTTCGGTTGATCGAAAAGCTGCCAGAGTCGCATTAGGAATCAAAGCTGATGCCAAAGTGGTATTATATGTGGGACGTTTTGACCATCGTAAAGGGATTGAAACCTTAGTTCGGGCGATGCGGGAGTCAAAGTTTTACGGAGATGAAAAACTACAAATTATTATCGGTGGTGGAAGTGTTCCCGGACAAAGTGATGGTATCGAACGCGATCGCATTGAGGGCATTGTAGATGAGCTAGGATTGCGCGATTGTACTACATTCCCAGGTCGTCTCAGTCAGGAAGTTCTGCCTACCTACTATGCTGCTGCTGATGTTTGTGTGGTTCCTAGCCATTATGAACCGTTTGGATTAGTTGCAATCGAAGCAATGGCAAGTAGTACACCTGTAGTCGCTAGTGATGTTGGTGGGTTACAATTTACTGTTGTTCGGGGGGAAACAGGTTTGCTTCCACAACCGCAGAATGTTGCAGAGTTTGCGATCGCAATCGACAAAATTATTTCTAATCCGGAATGGCGCGATAAATTAGGTGAGGCTGGAAAACGTCGTGTTCACGATAAGTTTAGTTGGGATGGTGTCGCCAAGCAACTTAGTGAATTGTATTTACAAGTCATCATGCAGCCAGCAATAAAAGAAGAACAGAAGGAACAATTAAAGGTAGCGTATTCTAGCAAATAATTCCTTTTGACAATTTTCAGGTAAGGGAATAACAAGAAATAAATTGTCCCAAATCGTAGGGGTGGGGGTCTCCCCGCCCTTAAAATAATGAATATGATTGATAGTTATAATTTCGCGATCGTAGGTGTTGCTATTATTGGTTACAAGCTTAGAAAAAAAGTATCTTTGATGTAATCACAATTAAGAAATAAAGAAATAAATACGTTCCACCGGAACGTCTCTACATCTGGATTTATATTCTGATTTGGCAATATCAAGCATTAGATATTGGAGTATGGGTTATTTCCGCTAGAATTACATCTAATACCCGCTATTTACCCAAATCTATCCGTGTGGAATTTTTTACAACCAGTTACAAAATTTTATACTGCCCACAAAGAATTTATTGATAATCTGCTTTCTGGTGGTTTACCTACAGTTTTAATTTCTGGTATTGCTTTCCTGTGGTGGTTGAAATGGCGAAATCGTCAGCGCAAAATACCTCCGAATACTTTCGCTTTTCAGGTAATTTCACCCCAAAGTTCGGATTTGAAGCAGCAAATATTGGGGGGAAAAGATAACGATCCTTTTGCCGATCGCAATATTCGCTATCAACAACGGGTAGAAGGACGAAATATCCAGAAAGAGTTACGGGAACAACTGGAAGCAAACCGTTGGTTGTTGATTTTGGGGAAAACGGGAATCGGGAAAACTAGGGAAGCTTTGGAAGTTGCAGAATATTACAACCAGTTGGGTTGGACGGTTTTATTTTTGACATGTGGATGGTTGGATATTCCCGCAAGAATGCCTACAGAAGTGGGTACAGACAGAAAATTATTGTTTGTTATCGATGACTTAAACCAGAAAATGGACCGTAGTTCAGAAGAATATTCCCCAGAAGCGGAAAAAAGTCCGGTGGAAAAACTTTATGTTCTCTTGCAGGAACGGTTATTGGATGCGTTGACTCGCTATGAGAAATTTTGTGGGAAGGGGGAAGTGCGGGTAATTGCAACAGCGAGAAACGAGAAAGAAAGAGATTTTTTCAATGAAATTAGCCCTTGGGAACAGTTGCAATGGGAGAAATATCCGAAACTGTGGCAGAAATTTCAGGTTTGTGAATTACCACAACCCAGCGATGATGCTGTAATTGAGGTATTGATTGAAAAGGTTCAAGAAGCGGGAATATCTTCAGGTTCGAGTAGTTATTCGGAAATAGCTCGTCGGAATGATTCAACTTTTCGGAATGTAGTTGAAAATTTGCGACGATTGAAAGCTGATAATTTACCTTTGACTACTAATAATTATCGAGATACGTTGCGGGATACTTGGGAAGGGAATTACAGAAAAGCGGTAAAAAGACATCCTCAAGCTGTCCATATTTATGATGCAGTGGATTTATTGCGGCAGTTTGATATTAGTTTGTATGATTTTACTGTTGCAGCGACGGCAAGGATGTTAGCTGGGGGAAATATTTGGCAACAGTTGCGAAATCGTTGGCAAATTCGGCAAGCAATGAAGTTTTTGGTTGCATCTGAAAGCATTTTGAAACCCCGTGATGGACAAATTGAAGCAAAGGGTTATGAGGTTGAAAAACAGAGGTATATTCAGCGTTTATTACCCTTGATTTTGAAGTTAGGAAATCAGCATCAGGAAAAAATTGTCGATTCACTGCTTTACTTTGGGAATGCGCTGGTTAATTTGGGACGCTTTGAAGATGCGATAAAATCCTACGATGAAGCTCTCAAGTTTAAACCTGATTTCCACGAAGCTTGTTACAACCGAGGGGTTGCGCTGGATAATTTGGGACGATATGAAGAAGCGATAATATCCTACGATGAAGCTCTCAAATTTAAACCTGACAAAGACGAAGCTTGGAACAACCGAGGCTTTGCCCTGGATAATTTAGGACGGTACGAAGAAGCAATAGTAGCTTACAATAAAGCTGTGAAATTAAAACCTGTTTTCCATGAAGCCTGGTACAACCGAGGGGTTGCGCTGGATAATTTGGGACGATATGAAGAAGCGATAATATCCTACGATGAAGCATTGAAATTGAAACCTGATTTACACCAAGCTTGTTACAACCAGGGTTATGCTATGCTTCAGTTAGGACGTTATCAGGCAGCTATTGCAGCTTGCGATAAAGCATTGAAATTAAAACCTGATTTACACCAAGCTTGGAACAACCGTGGTTATGCCCTGCATCAGTTGAGACGGTATCAAGAAGCCATAGCATCCTACGATCAAGAACTGAAAATTAAACCTGATAAACACGTTGCTTACTATAACAAGGGTTATGTCCTGGTTAATTTGGGACTGTTAGAGGAAGCGATCGCATCCTACGATGAAGCAATCAAATTTAAACCTGATTTCCACCAAGCTTGGCACAACCGGGGGTTTGCGCTGGCTAATTTGGGACGGTATGAAGATGCGATCGCATCCTACGATGAAGCTATCAAATTTAAACCTGATTACCACGAAGCTTGGTACAACCGGGGGAATGCGCTGGATAATTTGGGACGGTATGAAGATGCGATCGCATCCTACGATGAAGCACTCAAAATTAAACCTGATAAACACGAAGCTTGGTACAACCGGGGGTTTGCGCTGGCTAATTTGGGACGGAATGAAGATGCGATCGTATCCTACGATGAAGCACTCAAATTTAAACCTGATTACCACGAAGCTTGGTACAATCGCGCTTGTACTTATGGTGTTTTAGGTAATATCGATACAGCCATAGAAAATCTACAAACCGCTATTAATTTAGACGCAGAATATCGAGAAATGGCGAAAACAGATGCTGATTTTGATAGTATTCGCAATGATGCAGGATTTCAGGCTTTGATTAACTTGTGACGAGAACATATCTCGCAACGGCAAGAACCCCAACTTTTCCAAAAATCGGGGTTCTAAATAAAAAACTACGAAACTGCTTCCCGTACTTGTTCCAGCGTCAAATCTAACGCTTGTGCTATTTGCTCCACACTCAACCCCAACGCTAACAACCGAGGTACAGCTTCTAACTTAGCTTCTTGTTTCCCTAGTTTTTTCCCTTCTTGCTGCCCTTCTTCCAATCCATCCTGCTTGATAGATTGATACATTCGGCTTTGTTTAAACTCGTCATCAATACATAACATTGCTTCTAATTCCTCTCGACTCAAGAACCTACGCTAAAATCCGTCAATTGTCGCATTTTTGGAGTATGAAAACCAATCACAATATCAGACTTTGGCACTCCCATCTCAACCAACTCGTTAGCTAGATCGACTTCCGTTGTATTTTGCTGAATCCAAATCTTCTCATCTTTAATATCGAAATGCATCATACAACCATAAATTCGCTTTTGGTGATTCCAACCGACGCTAATAATTTGATAGCGATCGCGTTCAACATCAAAAATTTGCTCCACCTCAACTTCCCCATAACTCGGCTTATATTGGGAATATTGAATTAATATTTGCTTGACTTTTTCTCGATATTCCTCTAATTTAGCCATTCAATAATCTCCTCTTTGTCGATATCATAAATAATAATTTTTAGAGAATTTTCACTCACGACTATTTGAGTAAAAGGTAAATTAAAAAAATCGTTATAAATTGCCGATGGAACTGCTAAGGAATCTGAATTAAATAAAATATAAATTTTAAATTGGATAGATAATGTTGGGTTACGCAAAGCCTCCACCCAACCTACAAAAAATTGTATATTAATAATAAATCCTCATTCTTAAATATAAAATTCTTTCCGGGTCTTCCGAACGTATACTAAAAATGCTTACAATCTGGACTTTTGAGTTATCGAAAACTGATATATTAAGCCTCTCTCCGCTATGCCTGACGGCAGACTTACGCCAACGGGGAGAGGTACCCTGCGGGTAGGCACGAAGTGACTTCCAAAGGTAGCCGCTTCGCGTCTATGGAGAGGGGTTCTATATTAAGACCTAACTACACCAGGTTTCAAAATGCCCAATTCCCAAGCAATGTTCTAAAATAGACATAGAAGCATTCGAGGACCAGTTACCTGGTTTTAAACGCCTATCGAGACTATCTTTGGTAATCTCCAAGGTTTGAAAAGCAGCCAGTTAAAGCAACTGCAACGGCTGTACCACCAGCGCTTACCGGGCGATCGCGTCACTACGTCCGAATTTTCCCAGCGTCTGGCAGCAATTAGCACTGAAATCAATCTCCCTGTCTGTACTTACATCAATCGTCGTGGACAAGTTATCCGGGTTGGTGTCGGCACTCCCCGTCAAACGCAGATTCCGCCGTTAGAATTGCCCCGCTATGGTGCAGAACGACTTAGCGGTATCCGTTGTATTGCCACCCATCTGAAGTCAGAACCCCCAAATGAAGCGGCTTTGACGGCGATGATGATGCAAAGGCTTGATGCCTTAGTAGTGCTGAATATTACCGGGGTGGGATTTACTAAACGTGGTGGTGGGGCGACTGGATATGTCAAAGAGGCTTATCTAGCGCACTTAACTTCACAAGATGAACGTGTATTGCTCAATATCAATACTGGTATTAATACTGGTGTTAATACTGAAAATAGTGGCGCATCTGAGAACGGGAATAACCCAAAAGCCAATTCCCTACTATCGCAAAATTGGAATATTTCTCCACCAATGAGTTTGGATGTGATTTCCGAACAGGACTTTCTGGACTTGGTGGAAGCACTCGAAGAAGAATTTCGACGGGAATTTGTTGGACAAGATGTTAGTAGCGATCGCGATCGCGTTGTCATTGTCGGAGTACTGACAGACAACACCTCAGCCCACCAATTCCAAGACATTGTAATCGAGTTGGGACGCTTGGTTGATACTGCTGGTGGCGAAGTTTTGCAAACAATGTGGCAAAAACGCCATCGTGTCCATCCCCAAACTGTTGTCGGGGAAGGAAAAGTCCAAGAAATCGCTTTAACAGCACAAACTTTAGGGGCAAATCTGGTTGTGTTCGATCGCGATTTATCACCCTCGCAAGTCCGTAACCTTGAAGCCCAAATCGGTGTTCGTGTCGTAGACAGAACCGAAGTCATTTTAGATATTTTCGCCCAACGTGCCCAATCCCGTGCAGGTAAATTACAGGTCGAACTCGCACAGTTAGCATACATGATGCCCCGACTCACCGGACGTGGAGAAGCTATGTCCCGACTTGGTGGTGGTATTGGTACAAGGGGTCCTGGGGAAACTAAACTGGAAACAGAAAGACGGGCAATTAGCAAGCGCATTTCCCGTTTACAGCAGGAAGTAAACCAACTACAAGCGCATCGATCGCGTTTGCGACAACGACGACAACATGAGGAAATTCCCTCCATTGCTGTGGTGGGGTATACCAACGCCGGGAAATCGACATTGTTAAATACCTTGACAAATGCCGATGTATATGTAGCTGACCAATTGTTTGCCACACTCGATCCGACGACGCGACGTTTAGCAATTCCTTCGGGAACCGCTACGCGATCGCACGAAATTCTCATTACTGACACGGTAGGGTTTATCCACGAATTACCAGATGCTTTAATGGATGCTTTTCGTGCCACTTTAGAAGAAGTCACCGAAGCTGATGCCTTATTGCATTTGGTCGATTTATCCCATCCAGCTTGGTTGAGTCACGTTCGTGCTGTGCGGGATATTTTGGGAATAATGCCGATTACACCTGGTCCAGCGTTGGTTGTGTTCAACAAAATCGACCAAGCTAGCAGCGAGACTCTAGCACTAGCAAGGGAAGAATTTCCGATGGCTGTGTTTATTTCTGCCAGCGAACGTTTAGGTTTAGAAACCTTACGTCAACGCATTGGGCAGTTGATTAACTACGCTGTGTCTTCGCAGTAAATCAAGAATCAATTACAAATAAATCCCGAATCTTGTCATACCTTGACTTGGGATTTACTTTACTAATAGACATCTCCAGAAATTAATTATGCGTTGCCTGGAACCCTTGTAGAGACGTAGCAGTGCTACGTCTCTACATTCATTTTCGGAGATGTCTAATGCAATTCGTCAGCAGTACGGATGCACAAGGTACAAGGAATTAAAGCTTATGCAGTGAGCTTTTTAGGCTTTTAAACTGGATAATTATTCAGCCAAGATGTAGTAATTTGTCAGCAACTTCATCATCTAATCACTGGAGTTTAGACTAATTATTCCATAACCCTAGGGCTAGAAGCAGGACTTTGCGTTGTTCAAGGTTTGTTTTAGGTGGGTTTACCGATTTATTGAGGGTTTGGTCACAGATACAATTCTGCTCCAACTCTTCAATAATTCCTCTAATCTCCTCCGACAAGGGATAGTTTTTACTACATCGTCGATTCCACAAGCTTTTTGAGGATTGCTCCCTGGACTGAAACACAGAAACAAGCTTTAATTTAGTCTAAACTCCAGTAATCAAAAGACGAGTCAGTACTCACTTAGAAAACTGACTCGTCTTTTTTTACGTATTTATTCGATTTCGATCGTAATTTCATATTATTAGTGAAAAGTTCGGTAATAGTATTAAAAAAATATAGTTGTAATTATCTATTTGGCAATATTAAAAAACACAAATACAATCATTTATAAACAATATTAAGTCTGACAATATCAGACTAAAATGCCATATAAATAAAGCTTTAGAGAAATAATAGTCATTAGATAAAAATCTATTTATATTAGTAAATGTGAGAGGAAAAACATTTAATACAAAGTTTTGGTGCGTTTCCAATAACACTTTAAAAATAAGGAAATTCCAAATGTCTGTAAAATTTTCTAAGTTAGCTTTTAATCTATCGATTGCATCGCTCGTTAGTGTTTCTGCTTTAGCTACATCCACTTCAGCATTTGCTAAAGGTGGGGCTGCTACTGAAAAAGCTGCCACTGAAAAAGCTGCTACTGAAAAAGCTGCCACTGAAAAAGCTGCTACTGAAAAAGCTGCTACTGAAAAAGCTGCTACTGAAAAAGCTGCTACTGAAAAAGCTGCTACTGAAAAAGTTGCTCCTTTTGTTCCTCAATCGATTGCGTGTAGCCTTAGTAACATATCTATTGGAGGAACTGCCGCTACTGATTGTAAAGGACCTTTTGACGGTAATGACACAGGAGCTGGTAACCCCTTGCTCACTGAGTTGAATAAAGGTTTGTTTAATGTTGGTGCTGGTGTAACTTGGACACAAGCAGGAAAATCAGACGACGGAGGTAATGACTATGGTTTTAAAGCAAAGAACGACTTTAGTACTGGAGACTGGGGTTTGGGTAAGAGCTTCGTTAGCGATCCTGTAACTGGTTTGAGTACCTTTGTAATTAGCCTCAAAACTAGCACAGCATACAGTGCTTACCTCTTCAAAGATATTGACTTATCTAAAACAGGTTTAACAGGAATATTTAATACCATTGGTGTTGCTTTAGATGGAAGTGGTAATAACGGTAAAGCACTTTCTCACGCTTCATTATTTATTGCTAAAAAACCAGATCAGAAAAAAGTACCAGAGCCTAGCATTATATTTGGACTAAGTGCATTGGCTGCTGGTAGCTTGGCAATGAAGAAAAAAAGTTCTAATTCTGCCCTTCAGTCCTAAAATTTAATACTAAACTCGTTTTTGCATAACCCTAGTGAAATCACTGGGGTTTTTTGCTTTTTTAATAGGGGTTAAACAATTTTCCGATCGTACTACATTAAGTAAATAAACTAAATCAGTCCGATATTCCAACTTCTGGTGGTAGGAGTCTACAATAAATAACTGTAAACAACAAAATAAAAAGTAAGCAAAATCATAAAGTTATGGCTGCCAAAGTAGAAGTTTACACCTGGAGAACTTGTCCGTTTTGTATTCGTGCTAAAGCTTTATTAAAAAACAAAGGTGTTGACTTTACCGAGTACAGCATCGATGGAGACGAAGACGCAAGGGACAAAATGTCAGAACGAGCAAATGGTAAGCGATCGCTTCCACAAATTTTTATCAATGACTTACATATCGGTGGTTGTGACGACATCCACGCACTTGATGCCCAAGGAAAATTAGATAATTTACTAGCAAGCTAAAAATAATTTTAGTCAGAAAAAATGTAGAGACGCGATACATCGCGTCTCTCTAAAGAAATTAATTAGTAATTTTTCCCCTTTTTCCCCTTCCCTTTTGAGACGACAGAGAGCAATTGTGAAACTAGCTTTTATTATTGACCCTATTGATAAACTCGATCCTTGCCATGATACCAGCGTGGCTATTATGGAAGCTGCTTGCGTCTTGGGACATGAGGTTTGGATAACTCAGGCAAGTCAGCTTAGTGTAGTCAACAGCAAAGCTTGGGCTTTTCTACAGAGGGTTGAAATTACACCCATTGAACTGGTGAGCGATCGCTGGGTTGCTGCAAATCCTTGGTACAAACTAGGCGAAAGTATTAATTGCTGCCTAGAAACTATGGATGCAGTATTTATGCGGACTGACCCTCCCGTGGATACTGCCTATTTGTACGCCACTTACATTCTCGATTACATTGACCCAAGCAAGACTTTAGTAGTAAATAATCCCAATGGGATACGGGCAGCAAATGAAAAAATGTACGCCCTCCAATTCACGCAGGCAATCCCCGAAACAATTGTTACTGCTGATAAATCAGTAATTCGTCAATTTGTTGATGAAAAAGGTGCGGCTATCCTCAAACCTCTGGGAAACAAAGCTGGTGAAGGTATCTTATTTTTAGAACCGAGCGATCGCAATTTTAATTCTATTGTCGAACTCAGCACCCTCCAAGGTCGTATCCAGGTTATGGTACAAACCTATTTACCGGAAGCGAAGGAGGGAGATAAACGAATTATCTTACTCAACAGCGAACCAATCGGTGCCCTGAATCGTCTTTCGACTGCTGGTGAGTTTCGCAATAATATGGCTACTGGTGGTACAGTTGCCCAAACTCAAATCACCCCAAGAGAGCTTGATATTTGCCAGCAACTTGCACTAACTTTAAAAAAGGATGGTTTAATTTTTGTTGGTATTGATGTTATCGGTGGTTATTTGACCGAGGTTAACGTTACCAGTCCCACCGGAATTCGCGAAATCGACCGTTTTCAAGGAACTCGTCTTGGTCAGCAGGTTATTAAATGGGTGGAGAATAGGAGTTGGGAGTTAGGAGTTGGGAATTAGGAGTTAGGGAACACCAAAAAATAAATTCTCCACAATTGTAGGGGTGGGGTGAGTCCACTTGGCGGTGTCGGTTTCCGTCCCCGTTCGCGTAGCGTGTCCGAAGGACTTAGTTTGCTCAACGCGGGGAACCCGCGCACGCAACTTCTCTTCGTCAAAGTGGCGTTGGCGAAGCCTGCGCTTTGCGCTTACCTGAAAGGTCTCCCCACACTTCGCGTGATAGTGTTGGTGAGTATATGATTTGAAGGTTTTATTTTCTGGAAGTCCCTTAATAAATACTCATTTTCCAATAATCCCCAATTCCCGAAAAAATAATATCCGCGCTGAAATTCAGCCCGGTTCAATCAAATACTGCTTGCTGTCTTATCTTGATAAATTCACACAGAAAAATCAAAGCAGGTGATAGCGCTTACTTAACACCCCTGCCCAGCATGGTTTTATTAAATTCATCACATTAAAACCCTTCGTGGTGTTTTTTTTACTCTAGCCTCTGATACTAGTACATCACGGCGGAAATAAAGCTACCATCTAAAATGGCTAAAAAGACTATTTTACAATCTTTATCGCTTGTAAATTTTGTCTTTTGCCCTTTTACTTTTGCCTTGTTGCACTAGTTTTTTTTGATCGAGATTGATAGAGAAATTTAAACATCAATCGGCAACTTCAGGGAACACAACTTCAGAAATACTGGAATTCGTTGATTTTTAACTGATAGCAATCATCTAGACTTTAATACAAATGCATTATAGTATACTAGTACTAAATACAAGTCACTTATTGCAAGCCTCTCATCAGAAAATTGCCAATTTTGATTTCCCTAATTATTGGGAGGATTCCGCCTCCGTTGTAGGAAGTCAGGAATATCCAAACCGGGTTTTTTGGTGGGTTCTGTGGTTGGTGCAGGGGCTGGTGTATTTGTTGGTGGTTGGGATTGGGCTGGTCGTCGTGATTGTGGGGTGAAAATACCTTGACGTTGACTAGCAGCAGTTTGACCTTGTGGGGTTTGAACTTCACCAGTAAAGCCAGTGGCAATTACTGTTAATCGGACTTCCCCTTGGAGTCGGTCATCGATAACAGCACCAAAAATAATGTTGGCGTTGGGATCGACTACTTCGTAAATAGTTTCCGCAGCAGCATTAACTTCATGTAGCGTTAAGTCGCTACCACCTGTGATGTTAAACACAACACCCCGCGCCCCTTCAATCGAACATTCGAGTAAAGGAGAAGAAATAGCCGCGATCGCAGCTTCACGAGCGCGTGATTTTCCAGAACCGATCCCGATTCCCATCAATGCCGAACCCGCGTCTGCCATTACAGCCCGCACATCGGCAAAGTCAACGTTAATCAAACCGGGGATTGTAATAATATCCGAAATCCCTTGTACACCTTGGCGAAGCACGTCATCTGCATAACGAAACGCTTCTTGCATCGGGGTTTGTTCCGGAATCACTTCCAAAAGTTTGTTATTAGGAATGATGATAAGGGTATCTACCCGGCTCTTGAGTCCTTCAATACCTTGTTCGGCTTGACTGGTGCGACGACGACCTTCAAAAATAAATGGACGTGTCACAACACCAACTGTGAGCGCTCCCATCTCCTTGGCAACTTCCGCCACAATTGGGGCTGCACCAGTACCCGTACCGCCGCCCATGCCAGCAGTAATAAAAACTAAATCGGCACCTTCTAAAGCCGTTGCGATTTCATCTCGCGATTCTTCCGCCGCTTTTTGACCGATCGCAGGGTTTCCACCCGCTCCCAAGCCTCGCGTTAACTTCTGCCCGATTTGCAAGCGACTAGGTGCTGATGCCAAGGTTAGTGCTTGAGCATCGGTATTAATTGACCAAAACTCTACCCCACCCACATCCGAAGCAATCATGCGGTTTACGGCATTGCTACCACCACCACCAACCCCAATTACTTTAATATTGGCAACCCGACCTGGAACGATGTCGCCGATGCGAGAATCTTCAACAGGAATTTTTCTGCCGTCATTATTCGACCCAAAGTTCAAACCCGAATGGCTAAAAGGGTTGTTGGAGTTTACGGAGAGCGATAAACCTGGTTGTCCTGGTGATTGGGAGTTTTTGTATGTTAGCCCTTGGTTATTATCAAGTGTCATTGGATTTGCGTGCTTGTAGATAAACGGCTTTTTAAGGTGTAATTCACCTAATGGGTCAACTATTTGCAAGGCTACCATCATTAAAGATGGTATGTTTTTTCTTCTTCTGATTGCTTCCAAACGATTCAGGATGAGCGATCGGAAAGTTTGTTCTTTGTGGTTACGCCTTTAATAAAGGTACTGGTTTTCTCTCAGCAACCTCTGGGTATTAATCGGCGAGCGTACTGGGAATTCTAAAGAAGTATACCTAGTATTTATTTAAAGTTAATATGTATAACTTCAACCGTACTTTAATCTTTTCACTGGAATGTTACCTTTTACTCCGTATAATTTTAGTATTATCAATGACCTATGCATTTAGAACAGTAAATTAATAATTGTCACTAATTTTACATCCGCAACTGTCTCTTTCTTATTGTCCGCACAAACATTTTTTCTCTTGTATAAATTGAAAAAGTTAGTCTTCTGACTACTGAGGTTGGAATTTTTTCTCCATTTCTCACAATCAAAAACGATTAACTTAAGATACTTAGTTGTAAAAACGCGCTATGGGGCGCGTCTTGTTTGCTTGATAGAGTTTACCATTACAAGGGATTGCAACTTTAAACACTTAATTTAGTTTGTGCTAATTAGCTTATGCTAATCAGGGGAACGCGGTATAGCGATATTCCTACGGAACGCGGTATAGCGATCGCACACAAGTTTAATTAGTCAAATCTCACCTATACCCTCCACAAGTTTGTGACAACAGCAAAAAAATTACCAGAATCAGCCTGAGAATAATCGCTTTGAGAGGATGCAAACCTGGGTTGATATCTCTGGGTTGGGATGAATAGCGTTCTTAAAAACTAATCGATTCCATCGAAATCACACTCTCCCCAGCAAAGGAATAAAAAGACAAAAATCTCTTCTTTCCCAATGCTACGATCAAATTGTCTAACATCTTGCACCTCTTCTCTAGATGTCTGGGCAACAACAAACCCCGATTTTACTCCCAAAATAAGGTTTAAAGTTTGTTCTCCTATTCTAATTAGAAGTTAACCCTGAATTTTGCCGAGATGGGCGAGAATTAGACACTCATTTATATCTCGAATGACAATAAAATCTAGCTGTAAATTAGGAAATTCTAATACATTAACAGCGAAAAATTAAGTATTTTATGCTTACAAGCTGAATTTCTTGGCGATTATGCCGAAAATTAACCATTTCAGGGTGATTTTCTCACAATGTCATTTAAAAATTTTCGCTAATTCGGATTTTCAACTTTAATTCTAGTCTCTAAATGATTGCCGCTTTCCAAGCCAAATATTGCTGCAATACTAAGGATTGAAACGCTGTTTCTTTAGAGCGTTTGTACTATCTAAAACTTGTATCATTGGCGTATCTGGATTTTTGAGGTCGATATACTCCATTCGATTTGGGTTTACTTCTGTTGGTAGCTGACGCATTTGCATAAGTACCTTAATTTTTTCTGGTAACTGAGAATTAGGTGTGCCCAAGTGTACCTTACCTAATTCGGTTTTTAAGATTAAATTGCTGGGATCGCGCCAGTCAATCTCGGTAATTTTTAGAGAACTGTGGCTCAAAGTCTGGTAAACCTGTTTCCAATACTCGCGATACTGTTCGGGGGAACCAATCACTTTGAGATTTGGCAGTTTCGCTTTAGTTTTTAGCGAACTAATATTTGCGGAACCGTAAGATTCAATCGGGATCAATATACCCTTAGCATCAATGAATCCAAGTGTTTTTTCCACTGTTTTTCCAGATGCTTCCTCACGATTTTCGCTTCTAGCTTGTGGGTTCACCAACTGACTCCTCTGGAGTATCGCAACCGGAATCCGTTCTTCAACTTCGACGATTAATCCTGGAGGTAAAAGACGACGGGTAACATTCGCATGGGCGATCGCAGGTTGTTTTTGCAAAGAGCTAGCAATTTGTGATGGCTGAATTTTCCACATTGACTGCGGATAAGATAAACCTATCCGCGATCGCACAGCTTCATCCGTAAGCAATTTATTTCCAGAAATTTCGATACTTTTGTCCGTCTTTAATACCCAAATTGGTTGGATTGCCCCCCATAACAAAGTACCAGCCAAACCACTTACAGCCATAGTTTGCCAAATCGTCTGAATAATCTTAACTCGCCGTTGTCGGCGTAACCTTTTCCGCCTCTGCGTTAAATCCGTGCGGGATACTGATGCTATATCAGCCATTAAAACCCCTTCCACACCTAAATTTTGAAGTTTGTCGTCTTGCACTAAAATAATCGAGCAACAAGCAAATTAAGTAAACGATATTTGCAACACAAAACTTAAGAAGAGAGAATTTACCCCAAATTTAATCAAATTTTAGGGATTCACACCAAAATTTTTGAGTATGCGGATAATATTTCCTTTCAAAGTGTGCAGCGTTTATTTTGGAGCAAATGTAGCTTTTTGACTGTGGGGTGAGAGCCATCATGGAATCAAAAAAGCTACAGTTTCGGTATTGACAAAAAATACATTTAATGCATGAATGTATGCTACAAGATAACCTAGATAAGTTATAGCAGTCATCCGATAATTTAGCGAAATTGGTAGAATGCAATGGTTGTAGTTTTATACTCTACCAAAAAAATATGTTTAGTGGGGAATTGGGAGTTAGGAATTAGGAATTAATAGTTAGGAGTTAGTGAGAGAAGAAGAAAGTAGTTAGTCTGTACAGAAATTAGGAAGTGCGTAGGTGAATCATTCTCAAAGTGTATTACTCAATACCTAAATTAATTTCCACAAAGATTGCACAAAATTACTAACTGAATATATACTCCTGATTAATTGACAAATATTTTAGTGAGTGTTATCAGGTTGACAGAGTATTTAATATACGGTGTGTTAAAGACTATTTTTTACTCCCAGTCAGGATGTTGTAATTCTCAAAAATTCAGTGTTGCTGGGTGAATGGAGATTGTCAAAAGTTAGATAGTGGGTGTAAAAAAGACAGGTACACTCGTCATCATCAGGAATAAGTTAAATCTATAGCATTTTTAAAGCTGAGTGAATACACTGAGTCAATTTGCGGCTATAGCTTGTAATATCTGTCAATAAATCAAGTTGTAGCTTGATAATACAACTGATTATCTATCTATTTTAAGTAAAATCACTGTATATAAAAATACGAGAATATTTGCATCTACATGAAAACAACCCTAAATTTTTCCAGGTTCTTCAAAGCCTGTAACCCCAGTAAAACACTAGTGATGGGTGATGCTGCGGATAGGCAGTATTACATTGATTTTTCCGATGTGCGTGGTTGTAAAATCGTTGAGGAATTGCAGCGCACGATAGTACGTATTTCTCCAGATGAGCCGACTTGTCAGCTATTTACAGGTCATATTGGTTGCGGTAAATCAACCGAGTTGCAAAGACTTAAAGCAGAGTTGGAATTGGCTGGTTTTCACGTTGTGTATTTTGAATCTAGCCAAGATTTGGACATGGCGGATATTGATATTAGCGATATCTTATTGAGTGTAGCCCGTCAGGTGAGTGCGAGTTTAGAAGCGCTGGATATTAAGACAAAACCAGGATACTTTATTAATCTATTTAAAGAGATCGGTGATTTCTTGCAAACTCCCATTGAACTTTCTGGAGAAGCCGAGTTTTCACTGGGGATTGCTAAAATTAGCGCCAAAACTAAAGATAGTCCGCAAATGCGATCGCAATTACGGCAATATCTCGAACCCCGTACCAATAGTATTTTGCAGGCAATTAACGAAGAACTATTAGACAGGGCAAACGAACAGTTGAAAGCACGGGGACAAAAAGGGATAGTCGTCATCGTCGATAATTTGGATCGAGTCGATATGCGTCCCATGCCATCTGGGCGATCGCAACCTGAATATTTGTTTATCGATCGCGGGGAACAGCTACGTCGCCTTAAATGCCATGTTGTGTATACAATTCCCTTAGTGTTGATTTTCTCCAACGAATACGAAACCCTCAAAAATCGTCTTGGTGGGGGAATTGCTCCGAAAGTTTTGCCGATGGTGTTGGTACGACAACGGGATGGTAGCGACTATGAACCGGGAATGGCATTATTGCGTCAACTTGTTCTCGCAAGGGCGTTTCCAGAAATCTCTTGGGAGGGAAGATTGGGGATGACTAGCGAGTTATTTGAGACTCCTGCAACCCTAGATAGATTGTGTCGGGTTAGTGGGGGTCACATTCGTAATTTATTAGGTTTACTTTACAGTTGTTTACAAAGACAAGACCCACCTTTTTCCCAAGAATGTCTGGAAGCAGTGATTAAAGACTATCGCGACGATTTATTATTGGCGATAAATGAAGAGGAATGGGAATTGCTTTACGAAGTTGTTCACCAGCAAAGTCTCAAAGGTGAATCCGAATATCAAAGATTGCTGCGAAGCATGTTTGTATTCGAGTATCGCGATCCAACAGGACGTTGGTTTGGCATTAGTCCAGCGTTAGCGGAAACAGAAAAGGTGATGGGATGGCAAAAAAAAGCGAGGTAGAGACGACCCACCGGGTCGTCTCTACAAGGAATAAATGCCCAATTGCCAATCCCCAATGCCCCATTCCCAATTAAGTATTTATACTATATCAAACAGCAGCAACATGAAAACTTGTGAAAACTCTCAGTAATTACACAGTATTCATTCGGACTTGACAATGCCAAAATCATGTTCCGGCGGGTTAGCTGCTATTGTTCCTTTCTAGCCCAGTTTTGAGTTATGACAGAGTGGCAATTCACAGCAGCGATCGCAAATGCAAATCACCGTTCTCTGCAACGTTTGATTCGAGCGATCGCACTTTCAAAAGGTCAATTTGCCCTGATTTTAGTTCGGTGCAACTACGGGCAGTTACGTAAGCAGGTATTAGAAAATCTACGTTCGTTAACTAAAGATGTTTACTTACGTGAATTGGAGCTTTTGCCTTCAACAACTACAAATTTACATAACACTATTGTTTCCGAATTACATTTAGATATTCCGGCTGTGGCTGGTGATGCTTTACCATCGGCTGTAATGGTGTTTGGATTGGATTCGGTTACTACCATCGAAGATGTTTTGACTGGGTTGAACCAAGCACGAGATATTTATGCCGATACTTTTCCATTTCCCTTAGTTTTGTGGCTGAAAGACGAAGTAGCGACAATGCTGTCACGTTTTGCCCCCGATTTTAAAAGTTGGGCAGCAACAACGATTAAGTTTGAGATGACAAAGGAAGATTTAATTGCCTTAATTCGTAAAGAAACGGAAACGGTATTTACCGATGTTTTAGCTGCGGGTTTGGATAGTTGTAATTCAAGTGCAACTTCGAGTTTAGATTCAATTTCCTGTGAACTGGAAACAGCCCGTGAAGATTTGCTGCGTCTGTACAATTTCCAACTCGAACCAGAATTAGAGACGGGATTGGAATTTGTTTTAGGACGTAGTGCTTATATTAGTGACAAAATCGAAGCTGCTTTAGTTCACTATCAATGTAGTTTGACGCTGTGGCAGCAAAAAGAAAGGGAAAAGGGACATATTGAATCAATTTCCTCTCCTGAACACTCACTTCACCAAGCTATAGTTCTGTTTCACTTGGGACTATGTTACCGTCGCATGGCTGATTTGCGTCCAGCTTTGAATCGTAGTTATTGGCAGGAAGCGCTAGTTTGGTTCAAGCAATCGCTGGAAGTGTTGGAGTTGTCCCAACGGCAGGATTTACTTGCCAAGTTTATTTCCCCTGTTTGCGAAATGCTCCAACGTCTCGAAGCTTGGGAAGAACTGGAAGCAATGGCACAGAAGTCTTTGCAGTTACATGCAAATAGTGGAAGTAAGGCACAGGAAGCTCAAGATTATGGCTTTTTGGCAGCTGTTGCCGCAGCTGGTTCCAATTGGGTACAAACCTACGATTTGGCTAATACAGCCCGTTCAATTGCCGAAGTTGCTTCTGGTGTGACTCGACAGCAGGACAGCTGGTATCTTTTGTTGCTAGGACGTTCGCAGCGACACTTAGGTGAGTGGGAAGATGCGATTAATAATTTGGAGTGGGCAAAAGTTGTTTGCGAACTTCAGTACGAACCATCCCTGTATTTGGAGATAGTTGAAGAATTGCGATCGCTCTATTTTTTCGAGCGTCACAATTACAGCGAAGCTTTTACGTTAAAGCAGGAAATAATCCAGATCGAACATCAGTATGGGTATCGAGCTTTTATTGGTGCAAGTCAGTTACAACCCCAGCGTTACAAAATTAATCCATTAGCTCAAAATTCCAAGTTTCCTTATATTCCCGAAGATGTTGCTCAAGAAATTGCCGCATCTGGAAGGCAGAAGGACATCAATCGTTTGCTCGAACGTTTGACGAGGGCTGATTGTAAATTAACCATCGTTCATGGACCATCTGGGGTTGGCAAAAGCTCGATTCTCAAAGCCGGATTAGTGCCAACTTTACAGGAAAAAGCCATTGGCGATCGCATTGCCATTCCCATTACTCTATCAACATATAGCGATTGGGTGACGGTGTTGGGACGGAGTTTCAACCAATCTTTGGCACAAACAGATTTATCAGTATCAATCAAATTTTCAACTGCGGTAATACTGCAAAATCTCCGGGAATTAGCAGAGCGGAATTATGCGATCGTGTTGATTTTTGACCAGTTAGAAGAATTTTTCTTTGCCATTAAAGAGCAAGCACAAAGAGTTCATTTCTATAAGTTTATTAGTCAGTGTTTGAATGTACCTTTTGTCAAGGTTATTTTTTCAATCCGCGAAGATTATTTACATTATTTATTAGAATTTGAACGTCTTGCTAATGAAAAAGGGCGTAACGGTTACGACTTAGGAGTAATTAACAAAAATATCCTCGACAAAGACATTCGCTACTACTTAGGTAACTTTTCAGTCCAGGATGCCATCGGTGTGATCGACATTTTGACACAGCGATCGCATTACGAACTCAGCAATGACTTAATCGACCAATTAGTTCACGATTTGGCTGGGGAAGTGGAGGAAGTTCACCCCATAGAATTACAAATTGTTGGAGCACAACTCCAAGCCGAAAAAATTACTACCCTCCAAGAATACGAAGAATGTGGTGGTTCGGAAAAACTCGTCGAACGTTGGTTAGAAGAAGTTATTAAAGATTGTGGTCGTGAAAACGAACAGCTAAGTTGGAAATTACTCTTTGAATTGACCGACGAAAAAGGAACCCGACCATTACGTACTAAAATCGAACTTGCGGTTGCTTTAACCAAGAGTATCGACACAGCATTTAACTTAGATTCCGACTGGGAATTAATTCTCGAAATCTTGATTGGTAGCGGATTAGTCGTGCGGATGCGGGAAGAATCTGGCGATAGGTATCAACTTGTCCATGATTACTTAGTCGAACCAATCCGGCAAAAAAATAACTACGGTATCGTTGCCGAACTCGAAAAAGTTAGATTCGAGAAAACCCGCGCCGAAGTCGCCCAAAAACTCAGCCAAGAACAGCTTAATTTTGCCCTGCAAAGGCGATTGCGGGAAGCCAGAGTGGCAGGAGTCGTTTTAGCAATGATGACCACCACCATTGGCGGATTATGGTGGCAAGCCGATAGCCAAAAACGGGCAGCCGTCCACCAAACCGTCCGGGCAGAACGGAGCGAGAATAATTCCAAGATTAGCGCGATCGCAGCAGCCAGCGAAGCTTTATTTGCCTCAAACAAAGAATTTGACGCTTTAATCGAAAGTCTCCGGGCATGGCGAAAACTCAACCAAGGTGATGGACTCCAACCAGATACAAAAGCCAGGGTTGTCACCGCACTCCAACAGGCAGTATACGGAGTCAAAGAAGTCAACCGCTTAGAAGGGCACACAGATGTGCTTTGGGCAGTGGCATTTAGCCCCGATGGTCGAGCGATCGCATCGGGAAGTACCGATAGAACAGTGAAAATTTGGCGACCAGATGGTAAATTACTTCAAACCCTGAATGCTCACGACTTTGCCGTCACCAACGTGGCATTTAGCCCCGATGGTCAAACCCTAGCCTCCGCCAGCCTCGACTCCACAGTCAAACTTTGGCGACGTACCTCAGAAACAGGGGAATTTGACCCCCATCCCAAAACCCTCAAAGGACACACTGAAGGCATTCTCAGCGTCAATTTCAGCCCCGATGGTGAACTAATCACCACCGCCAGCCAAGATAAAACCATTAAACTTTGGCGCAAAGACGGTAGCTTAGTCAAAATTCTCCGGGGACATCAAGCGGAGGTTAACTGGGTCACATTTAGCCCCGATGGTCAATTAATTGCTTCCGGTAGCGAAGATAAAACCATCAAAATTTGGCGCAGGGATGGAACTCAAATTGCCGCCCTCCCAGGACACGAACTGGGTGTAACATCGGTTGTGTTTAGTCCTGACGGTCAATACATGGCATCGGGAGGACGGGATAGCATTGTCCACCTCTGGCGTTACAATAATTCAAGCCCAGGAAAAGTTGATTTCCGCTTAGAAAAAACCTTGCGAAATCATCGCGCTACGGTTTGGAATTTAAATTTCAGCCCCAATAGCAAGTATTTGGCATCAGCAGGAGATGACAACACCATTAACCTGTGGAATTTAGATGGTTCCCTAGTCCAAACATTTAAAGGTCATAACGATGCGGTTTCCAGTATTGCTTTTAGCCCCGACGGCAAAATGCTCGCATCGGCTAGTTGGGACAAAAGCGTCAAATTGTGGAGTTTAGAACCATCACACCTGCCAGTTCTCACCGGACACAAAGATAAAGTCTTTAGTGTTGCCTGGAGTCCAGACGGCAAAATGCTAGCCTCCACAAGTCGCGACAAAACAGTCAAACTTTGGGAAAGAGACAACAGCCCCACAGGTGCCCGTCTTTACAAAACTTTAGTGGGACATCAAGCCCTAGTTCAAAGCGTTAGTTTTGACAATACCGGGCAAATACTGGCAACGGGAAGCCATGACAAAACAGTTAAATTATGGCGACGTGATGGCACATTAATCAAAACCCTTACCGGACATACTGACAAAGTTCGTAGTGTTAGTTTTAGCCCAGATGGGGAAATTCTTGCCACCGCTAGCCAAGACAACACAATTAAACTTTGGAATCGCAATGGCGACTTACTCAAAACCTTAACAGGGCATCAAGGCTGGGTAAATAATGTCAGCTTCAGTTCCGACGGTCAAATTTTAGCCTCAGCAAGCGACGACAAAACAGTAAAACTGTGGCGACGAGACGGCACATTAATCAAAACCCTCAAATCCCATGATAGTTGGGTATTAGGCGTGAGTTTTAGTCCAAGCGATCGCATCCTCGCCACCGCAGGCTGGGATAATACAGTTAAGCTTTGGGATTGGGATGGTAAATTACTCAAAACCCTACTCAGAGGCTACAGCGATAGCGTCAACGCCGTTACCTTCAGCCCCAACGGGGAAATCCTCGCGGCTGCTGGCTGGGATAGCACCGTCAAACTTTGGAGTCGAGAAGGCAAATTAATCAAATCCTTCAACGGACACACAGCCCCCGTTTTAGGCGTAAGCTTTAGCCCCGACGGTAAAACATTAGCATCCGCCAGCGAAGACAATACAATCGTGTTGTGGAACATGGATTTAAACAACCTGCTGCAACGAGGCTGTAACTGGGTTGGGGATTACCTCCAGAACAATCGCAACGTCGAAGGACGCGATCGCAATTTATGCGAAGGAGTCCCCCTTAATTAGGAATCATTAAAAAGTCTAACTACCTTCCTCCTCCTGCTCCATTTTTGCCAGAAAAGCTTGTAACCGCATCCTTTCAATGTAAGGCCAGCCACCCTCCATTTCAATCTCCCGTAACAAAGCATAGAGAGCTTGACGGTTCTCCGGTAAACTCTCCTGGAAAACACCATCCCGAATCTCACGGTGTAAAAATTCCAACTGACGTAGCAAAGCTAAAAGTGCGATCGTATCCCCCTCACAAGCTGCGATCGCATCACCTACAGATTTGGTAATTGACTGAAGTTTATTGGATAGTGCCCCGGAATCAAAATTATTGCTATTGCTCATCACACCAAAATATATACTAATTGACTCTTTTGAAAAAAAATTTAAGCTTGGATAACTTAAAAACTCAAGGTTTACCTAGTTTATCGAGGCTTAGGAAAATACCCCTCATGCGAGGCTTAGGAAAATACCCCTCATGAACTCCTAATTCCTAATTCCTAATTCCTAATTCCTAATTCCCAACTCCTAATTCCTAATTCCTAACTCTTAGTTTCCTCCAAATTTCACGCAAACATAACAAGGTAAAAAAGTCTATACTCAAACGTTTTGATTTTAAGCTAGAAAAAATCGTATGATCTGGCTGAAAAGCATATAAAAAAACGGGCTGTGTGTAGTGGCAACACTTACGCGGAAAACAACGATAAAAGCGAAGCCGGCAAAACCCTCTATGGGCGTTTATCCCAGCATCCTCTTCGGAGCCTGTGCTGGTGTCGTTGCACAAAAGAGCGCTATTTTACTTGCGCTCGAACTCAAACCCAAGACCTTTTGGTGTGAAACTGCCACAAACCTGTGCAGAAACATCAAAAACCAAAAAACCACAAGTCCAGCCAAACGTTGCTTTCGAGATTTTTATCCTCTGCAACCAGACTAATTCTATCGAATTAAGTATTACAGGTTACTAAGGATTAGAACTCAAAGTAAAATAAAGCGACACGTTGAAATACGTTTAGCTGAAACAGCAGTTCTACAACATTAGATATTAATTTTTTGACATTGACATTGAGGTTGACCATGAGGTATCGCGCTTTAATTGCTACATTGCTTGCTTTATGTTTGGGGTTCATCACTGCTTGTAGCGATGCTCCATCAGCTAGTAGTACAACGGCTCTGACATACGACCAGATTCGTGGTACTGGTTTGGCTAATAAATGCCCGCAAATTTCCGAAACCAGTCGAGGTTCTATTCCCATTGACTCTAGTCAATCCTATTCCATCAAGGAATTGTGTATGGAACCAACAAACTACTTTATTAAGGAAGAACCCACCAATAAACGCCAAAAAGCGGAATTTATTGCAGGTAAGGTATTAACCCGCAAAACTTCTTCACTTGACCAAATCCAAGGCGATTTGATCGTAAATTCTGATGATAGTCTCACCTTCCAAGAAAAAGACGGCTTTGACTTCCAAGCGACTACCGTCAAATTACCTGGTGGTGAAAGCATTCCCTTCTTGTTCACCGTTAAAGGTTTGGTCGCACAATCACAACCCGGTTTAACCAGCATTAACACATCTACCGACTTTAAAGGCTCTTTCCGCGTTCCTTCCTATCGTGGTGCAACTTTCCTCGATCCTAAAGGTCGTGGTGTTGCTAGCGGTTATGATAATGCAGTAGCCCTCCCCGGTCGTTCGGATGCAGAAGAACTCACCCGCGAAAACGTTAAACGGGCTGAAGTTCTCGAAGGAAATATGGAGCTATCTATTGCTCAAGTCAATAGTGCAACTGGCGAGATTGCGGGCACTTTTGAAAGTAATCAACCTTCTGATACTGACTTAGGTTCGGGAGACCCTAAAGAAGTCAAAATTCGCGGTATTTTCTACGGTCGCGTTGAATCTCGCGCCTAATTACCTTTCGACGGTAAGTAGATATTAGTTTGTTTATTCGGTTAATCTATCTAATTCTACTTGCTGGCTATTTTATTCGATCTTGAACCGAGCATTGTAAGCAACACAACCCCTTAACTCTTGTTTGTCTTTCTAATTTAATTTAGAAAACAGGCAAGGGTTTTTTATTGGGTAAGGGACTTCCAGAAAATAAAATATCCCAATTATATAATTATCAATCGTATCATTCGTAGGGGCTGGGTATCCCCGCCCCTTATATAT
>NZ_NTFS01000004.1 GCF_002289455.1 Brunnivagina elsteri CCALA 953 | reverse complement strand
AAACTATCTTTTGCTAAGAAGTGAGACAAATGATAAGCTCGTTCTTCAGTTTTGATCAGAATTTGTTCGTACAGATAACGAGTACCTCTATCACCCAAACTCTCTGCCTGAGAAGCTTGACGACGAATCAGCCCAATCATTGCTTGCTCGGCTTTCAGGTCATTTTCTACCATTTGACGACTAGAAAATATACCATCTGGTTCTTGTTCAAAACAGCAAAGTTCTGCCAATTTAGCTAAAGAAGCAACAGGAACTCCACCAAGTCCATCCAAGCGTTCTCCTATCTCATGAACATGTCCTTGAACTTGTCCGTAGCTGTCATTGAAGAACTCATGTAGCGAGTAAAATTCTGCACCTTCAACAACAAAATGGTGCTTTTGGTACTGCAAGTAAAGTGCTTGAAAACTTGCTAGCACAACATTAAATCCTTCGCATACTGGAGTCGTTACACTTTTATCGAGAAGGATAGGATTGTCATAAACTTGACCGAAATTCCGTAACAAAGTTTGTGTATCCGACATTGTTCTCCTCCGTTATTTAACAGTTTTATTTTGAGAAACTGTTTAGTCTCTACATCCTAGCATTCAAAAGTATGAAAAGAACCCTAATCAATATTAAAAAGTTTGGATATTTTTGATGCTATAAATGCATCAATGTTTGATTTTTTGCACAGTTTCTCTATATAAGTAATCATCAAAAACCAAGCATAGTTAAGCCCATCTTGACTTAGGAGCCATAATATGCATAACAAAAATCTGTATCAATTTTGAAAGCTGATGCTTTTTAAGTAAGTATTGACTGGAGATTGGGAAATTAAGGGATTTCCAGAAAATAAAATATTCCAATTATAAATTTACCAACTGTATCAACTGCAAGGGGGGAAGTTAATCTGAAGGGTGGGGTTTTCCCACCCCTACAATAGTGAATAAGCTAATATGCACTTAAGTTTGAAGTCTGAAATGCTTGCAGCAAGGCT
This sequence comes from Brunnivagina elsteri CCALA 953, assembly GCF_002289455.1. Lineage (GTDB taxonomy): Bacteria > Cyanobacteriota > Cyanobacteriia > Cyanobacteriales > Nostocaceae > Brunnivagina > Brunnivagina elsteri. The sequence continues at coordinate 43,217 of NZ_NTFS01000004.1, read as the reverse complement.
CTCACGTTTTAAAACATGTCATTTAGATGCGTCTAAGCTTACCAAATACTTTGTTTATTTTTTTTTAAACCAAATGGGAAAAGTTAGCACTTAAGCTATCCTATATCAAGGGGCTAATTTCTGAGCGTTGTTGATTGTCTGGATTGAATGGGTAGATTTTACTGCAACTTATTCTATTTTGTGAGGATTATTTTTGAGACAACCAGTCATAAAACAAGCGATCGCAATTGATTGGTGCGATCGCTGGCAAGTATTTCACCGTTTGCAAGAGCTAAATATCTGCTGTTGTTGTGAGGCAAATCAACCTTTGGTGGTGGAAATTGAAAGTGCGATCGCAGCTATTCAAATTTGGAGCGTCACACGTCAATTGACTTCTTCCCGTCAACAGCTAATTTCAACTTTGGAACGATGCTGGCATCAGTGTCTATAGCTAATTACTTGTTCTATATTTTACGGTAGTGAGGTTAACACAATGAGTAAATATGACAGTGTAGAAGTGACTCAATTTTGCCTTGAAGGACGTTTTCTCGATTTTGTCATTAAAGATGGCTACAAGCTCAAGGGCTTGATGTTAATGACTGCGGAAAGTGAATTTTATATTAAACTAGCAAAGCATTTGCAGTTTGGGTTTGACTTAAGATTGCCTCCCGGTACTTGGTTACAAATCGTCGGCACAAAAAAATATTGTACTGAGAGTGGTAAAGTCAAATTCAAAGCCGAACGCGTCATGGCATCAGGTTGCGATCGCGTAAGCGAACAGTCGGTTTATCGCGAAACTAATCCAACTCCAGCAGAACCAAGCAATCCAAAACCAGAAAAGAAAGCAGTAATTTTGATGTGTCAAAAATCCGACTGCATGAAGCGTGGAGGTAAAACGCTTTGTCAAAGTTTGGAAAATGAATTAAGCGATCGCAATCTCGATAACCAAGTTACAATCAAAGCGACAGGCTGCATGAAAAACTGCAAAGGTGCGCCAAATTTAGTCATGCCATGCAAAACCCGCTACAGTGGCATTCAGGCTAAAGACGTACCCGCTTTGTTAGATAAACATTTCCCCGAAGTCACTCTCCAGAAACAGCCTACAGAACAACTTCAGGAAAGAGATAGGACAGTACCTATAGTTTGCTAGTTTTTTTTCTTTTATTAATGAGAAAATATAACAATAGTATTTTTACCTAATTAATGGCATCACTTGATGTTGTTTTTGCAAATAATTTCTATTTTCTCTACCTTAGTTGTGAGTCGAGATTGTTGTATCTATAATTTGAATAATCAGCCTCAATACTGAATTTATTTGAGATGGCAGCAACTTCCGAACCAGTCGAACCTGAATTTCATAAATATTTTGCATCCATCAGCAAGAAGTGCGATCGCTGGTGGAATTTTTACACGTTGACGGATACCTTCGATCGGCAATCCCAAGATAAAGCTGGTTTTTCAAGCTTTGATTCACCTTTTGATTCACCTTTTGATTTTGGGTTGATGGTGAAAAAAGTTGTACCCAAGCGATCGCAAAATTTGGGAATTGAGGATAAGAAGAAGGTATGCGATCGTGTACCCGTGTTGGAAGGTATTTGTAAATATTTAGCAGAATCAAACCATGTTTTATTAATCGGCAAACCAGGTTCAGGAAAATCGACAGCATTAACCCGATTATTATTAGAAAAATGTAGAGACGCGATACATCGCGTCTTCTATACCCCTGGAGAGATACATCCCATCTCCCAATCTGGAGAATTACCCCAAATTCCCGTATTAATCGAATTACGGTATTGGCAAAATTCAGTTTTTCAATTAATTGAAGCATTCTTTAACCAACACGAACTACCATTAACCGAAAACGAAATTAAAAGCTTATTATCCCAGCGTAAATTATTGCTGCTAGTCGATGGATTAAACGAATTACCCTCAGAAGAAGCACGACGACAAGTAGCAGCATTTCGTCGAGGGGAATTTTCCCAAACACCAATGATTTTTACCACCAGAGACTTAGGTATTGGGGGTGATTTGGGAATTAAGAAAAAGCTGGAAATGCTACCTCTGACAGAATCACAGATGCGTCAGTTTGTTTTGGCTTATTTACCAGAACAGGGAGAGGAATTATTGCGACAATTGCGCGATCGCGTGCGGGAATTTGGGCAAACACCTTTATTATTGTGGATGCTGTGCGAACTGTTCCGACAACAGAATAGTATTCCGGCAAATTTGGGGATGGTGTTTCGTTTGTTTACTCAGGGATACGAAAATCGGGTTAAACAGGATGTACCGATAAAGAGCGATCGCAATTGGTGGAAACCGCTTTTAGAACATTTGGCTTTTGTGATGATGCAGGGAAAACCAGCGACGGAATTTCGCGTTACTATTCCGAAGCAGGAAGTAAAAATGGTGTTTCAGAAGTTTCTCCAAGAGAAAGTAGCTTATGCAGATGATTTTGCATTGCGCTGTTTGGATGATTTGCTCAACCATCATTTGATTGAAGTGGGAAGTGGAGAACAAATACAGTTTCGTCATCAATTACTGCAAGAATATTATGCTGCGGAATCCTTGCTGCGGTTGTTACCTGAGTTGAGCGATCGCAAATTACAGCGTGATTATTTGAATTTGTTGAAATGGACAGAAAGTATTGCGATCGCGCTAGGTTTAGTGGAGGATGAAGCGCAAGCTGTTCATATTGTGAAGTTAGCGTTGGATGTGGATTTAATGTTAGGTGCGAGGTTAGCAGGGGAGGTAAAACAGAAGTTTCAGGAGAAGACGGTGCGGTTGGTTTTGGGGATAGAGGTTCCTGAATTAATCAAGGTTGAATTTTTAGGTATTACGAAGTCGGAGTTTACTGTTAATTATTTAAATAATTGTTTACAATCTGAAAACTCAGATGTTCGTATTCGTGCTGTAAATATATTAGTTCAAATTGGTAATGAAGCCGCAGTCGATATCCTGAGTACTCTTTTAGATGATGAAGAGTATTACATCAGTTTTCAAGCAATACGTGAATTAGTCAAAATTGGTAATGAAACCGCAGTAAATGCCCTAATCTCTGCCTTAAAAAGTGTACATCCAAACGTTCGTAAGAGAGCAGCAATAGGATTGGGAAAAATCGGTAATGAAGCGGCAGTTCACCCACTAATTGCTACATTAAATGATGAAGATTCAGGAGTCCGTTTCAGTGCCACAAATGCATTAGATAATATTGGTAATGAAGACGCAGTTAATGCTCTGAATGATTCACCTCTATATAAATTTTCTAAAAAAATAGCTTCTGCCCCGCAGGTAGTAGAAGATGAAGATGAAGAGTTAGAGGTTGAACTTGAGAGCAACAAAATATTAGCTAATAATGTTGACTATCAGGTAAAGATAGAATATCTTATTCCTTTATTGAATCATCCAACAAGCAGTGTTTGTATAGGTGCTACAGAATTTTTAATAAAAATCTGTGACAAAACAACTGTCCATTTATTAATGACTGCATTACAAGATGAAAATTCAGAAGTCCGTTGGAGAGTTGCAGAAGTATTAGCACAAATTGGTACTGAAGCATCACCTACAATTAATTCTCTGATTACTGCATTACAAGATGAAAACTCAGAAGTTCGTTGGAGAGTTGCAGAAGCGTTGGGGAATATAGGTAATGAAACCGCAGTCAATCCCTTAATTACTGCATTACAAGATGAAAACTCAGAAGTTCGTTGGAGAGTTGCAGAAGCGTTGGGGAATATAGGTAATGAAGCCGCAGTTAATCCCTTAATTACTGCATTACAAGATGAACATTCATTAGTTCGTTGGACAGTTGCAGAAGCATTAGTAAAAATTGCTACTTATGATATTTTATATCAAATGTGGAAATTCTTATTGTCTGGGGTATACGAAGCCAAGGATATAATTTTAAAAATTCAAGAGAACTACAAATTTTACAACCATGAAATTTTTGATTCTCCTCCAGTGGAAGATGAAACAGAGAATAAATCTCAATCAACTACGACCAATAACTTTTATGCACCTGTCGGTATTGTCAACACAGGAAAAGTAGACATACACGGAAATCAAATCGGCTTACAAGATGGTAAATCAATACAATAAGAAATAGCAGTAATTCAAACTCAACAGGAGAATATTCTGTGGTAAAAAGCATCGATAAACAAACTGTAGTCGAAGTTCTCTGTAAAACTCTCCAAGATTCAACACCAGAAGTACGAGCAAAAGCAGCAGAATCCTTGGGAAAAATTGGTAGTGAAACTGCCGTTCCTGCACTTGTACAACTACTTGAAGATAAGTGCGATCGCGTTCGTTTAAATGTAATTTATGCTTTAGGTGAAATTGCTAGTTCCGCAGCTATCCCAGATTTAGTCAAAATGCTCCTGGATGAAAATCAGCAAATACGCATTTTTACTGTCGATGCATTAGGTAAAATTGGTAGCGAAAAAGTTCTAACTTACTTGTTTCAAGCTTTAGAAGATGAAAGTTCAGAAGTACGTTCCACAGCAGCAAATGCATTAGGACAAATTGGTTTAGAAGACGCAATTCCCAAACTTGTAAACGCATTGAATGATGAAAATGACACAGTACGCTCAAATATTGTCGAAGCAATTGGTAAAATTGGGGCGCAATTGTGACAATTCGTCAAGAATATCTACTGATGGCAGTGGATTCCTTATGCAAGCTTTTATTAGAAGATAAAAATCCACAAATTCGCGCCAAAGCTGCTGAATCATTAGGTAAAATTAGTAGTGAGTTGGCAATTCCTGCACTTTGCCAAGCTTTGCAGCAAGATACAGATATCAATGTTAGGTTTCAAGCTGCTGATGCTTTAGTCTTAATTGTTAATCCTGAATCGGTAAAATTAATGTCAGAAACTCCTAAATATCAAAACAATTTTAATGCTCCTATAAGTAACTTCAATCAAGGAGATGTAAAAATAGAAGGTGATCAAGTTGGAATTCAAAACAACTATGCACCTACACGCAATGTAATTGAACTGACTAATAAATTAGAACAAATACTAGAAACTTTACCTAAAAACAACCCTCCACAAGAATTATTTATTGCGGAACTTGAAGAAGTTATTCAAACATACCCAATTACAAGTGCAGAAGATAAACGCTTATTTAATATTCAATTTGAACAATCAATTAGAACAAAATCACAAATTGCTCAAATATTATTACAAGGAGGAATTGAACTAATTAAAATACTTTGTCCACCATTGGGTATTCCCATCGAAATGGGTAAAAAGTGGTTGAAAACAGCAGAGAAAATTAAATAAATTACGATAAAATAAATCAAAGAACACAATTAGCAGAAAATTTCTTACCAAGAGTAGCTTGTAAATCTACAGGTAAATAAGATGAACATCAACTTAAAACCCGAATACGAACAATTTATTCAATCGCAAATTGCTAACGGTCAATTTACTACTGTTGATGAAGTCATAAATGAAGCTGTTAAATTGTTAGAAAATCGAGCTAATCAGTTAGAAGAATTAAAAAGAAAAATAGTATTAGGTACAGAACAAATCAAGCAAGGTTCTGTAACAGATGGTGAAGTCGTTTTTGAACGTTTACAAGCAAAAATTCGCTCGATTGCTCAGGAAAATGAATAATGAGTAATTATTCATTTTCAGATGAAGCAGTCCAAGATTTAGATAATATTTGCGAATCGATTGCTCGTCTTAATCCTAAAGCATCTAGCAAACTTTTTGATGAGATTCGTCAAAAATGCAAGTTAGTAGCTGATTTTCCGAATATGGGTAAAAGCTATGAACAACTTGCACCTAATTTACGGGGTTTTATTGTTAAGGACTACCTTATCTTTTATTATCCCAGGCAAGATGGAATTGATGTGGTGCATGTAGTTAACGGTTATCGAGATTTAGAGGCTTTATTTTCTGATTAAAAAGTGGTTGGAAACAGCAGAGAAAAATCAGCTATCTAAACCTTATAAATCGGGTTTATCCCCCACACAAAATACCAGAAAACCGATTTCTCCGCTATGAGAAAACTCCAAACGATAGATGATATTGTCGAAACGGGAAACAACAATTTAAGGGCAAACAACCGTGGGTTGCCCTACCCTACATCGAATCTAATTTTCTGCGAATCAAACTACTCAAAAAATCAATAATCGTGACGACAACCAAAAGCACCAACATAAACGTTGTCGCTTTGTTATATTCAAACCCATCAATATAACTCTTCAACTCAAACCCAATCCCACCAGCACCAACTACACCTAAAACTGAAGCTGCACGGATATTATATTCAAACATCCATATTGTGTAACCCAATGCAAGCGGTAATACTTGAGGCAAAATCCCGTATTGAGCAACTTGCAATCTCGAAGCACCAATTACTCCTAAAGATTCTATAGAGCGAGAATTCACTGCTTCTATAGCTTGTTGATAAAATTTTGCTAGATAACCTATAGTATATATAGATAAAGCCAACGTACCCGCAGGTGCTCCCAAGCCAGTTGCAGCGACAAAAATTAAACCGAGAATAATCGAAGGTACAGAACGAACTGTATTTTGTAAGAAATTCGCCAACCACTGTAACCAAACAGGTGCAATATTACTCGCACTCGCGATCGCAATGGGAACTGATATAATCGCCCCAATGGTGGTTCCCCACAGCGACATTTGGATAGTTTGTACCAATGCTTTCCAAGCATTTTCCAAAACACTGAGATTAGGTGGGAAAAAGCGAGAGATAAAGTCTGTAACGTAAAACCAAGAATTATTCAGGGTTTCCCCGTTTATTCCAATACCTTCCAGTGACCAAGCATAAATAAAAACCAGCAAAATGATTGCGGGAATGATAAGTAAATTACCGATCCAAGAATGATTTTTAGTCGTTTTTGCTAGGTTTGTCATTTATATACAGCTTGGTTAAGTTGAGCAAATTGTACCGGGAGATTATCGGGACTACCGTCATAAATAATACATCCATCATCAATCACGATCGCACGTTGAGCATATTCCATTGCCATACCCAAATCGTGCAGCACTGTCACCACAGTAATACCGAGTTCGGTTAAATGTAAAAGCGTTTCCATCACTTGTTTTGCTGCCATCACATCCAACCCAGTGATCGGTTCGTCAGCGAGGAGAATTTGTGGTGATTGGATTAAAGCACGTGCGATCGCAACTCGTTGTTGTTGTCCACCACTCAATAAGCTAGTTTTTTGATAGCTATGTTCCTGCAAACCCATTTCCTGCAACAATTCCATCGCCAAATATTGGTCTTTTTGTGGAAATCCAAATAGAGTTTCCCAAGGTTTTCGTATTCCCAAACGACCACATAACACATTTTCCACAGCAGATAATTGGGGAATTAACCCACCACCTTGGAACAACATACCAATTTTTCGGCGGATTTTTGGTAATGTTTGCGAGTTCATTACAACCCCGTCAATCCGAATATTACCCTTAATTACAGGTACAAGTCCAACAAGCGATCGCAACAATGTAGACTTACCCGCACCATTTAAACCCAACAAAACCACAAACTCACCGCGTCGAATCTGACAATTCACTCCATTCAGAATAGGACGTTTGAGGGATTTAGAATAGATAGTTTCCATATTCTGACAATCGATTACAGTTTCGTTCATCGTTATTTAAGAGAATTGAGAATTGGGAATTGAGAATTGGGAATTGGGCATATGTAGAGACGACCCGATGGGTCGTCTCTCTGGTATTGTTTATGTATTGTTTATTGGTCAATACCAGCACGTTTCAGAGCATCGCGAACTGGTGCAAGGTGACGATTATGGTCAACAGTTACCAATTTAGTCGAGTTATAAAGATTGCGAAGTAACGGATTATTAGCTTTTTGGTTGAGTTTCAACATAGCAGTGATGACTCGATTACGCAGTTCCACTGGAACATCATCATCAATCGCGATACCATGTGCTGGAACTTTTGGGATTTTATGCAAAATCCGTAATCTTGCTCTTTCTTCATTTGTGATGTAGGGAGGAAAAAGTGCATACTCAGACACTGCCGCAACTTCTGCTTGCCCGCGCAATACCGCTTGCAGAGCTTTGCTGTAGTTACCACCATAGCTAACTTGACCAAAGAAATTACCCAAGCGATCGCGGTTTTGGACCAATCCCAATTTGACTAATTCACTAGTGGGGAAAATAAAACCCGAACCGGAAGTAGGTGATGTAAAAGCCATCTTTTTACCACGCAACTGTTCGAGTGTGGCTTTTCCGGTATTTTTGCCTTTGAGCGCACTATTGGCAGGAACGACAAATACTGAGTTATATGTGGAACCACCAGAGTAATTTTCACGCACTTCTGCAAGGTACAACTTAGCATTTGCCAGTTGCTCTGCTTTCAATGCTGGACGACTGCTGAGAAACGCAATGTCAGCACGATTTGCCCGTAACGCTTCTACTGCTGCTGTATCATCACCAACTTGAGCAATGACAGATATTCCTAATTCTTTGGAAAGAAATGCAGCTACTGCATTTGCTTTATTTTGCAAATCGTTAGAATCCGATCTACTAGGAAAAACGATAGTTAAATTTCTAGTACTTTGAGCTACTACTGTTTGCTTGCTTCCCACAGCATAAGGATTTGACCAAACTTCGACTCCAGCAACCGAACTTATAAAAAACCCAGCAAGTGCTGTTAATGTAGCGCTGACTGCGAACAAACTCTTACGACTCCAAGCCATCTGTAGTACTCCTTTAGTAAAAGATTGCAGTAATAATGCGAATAAGTTTCAATACTCTTACTCTAAATTTATAGTCATTTCATTATAAAAGTCAATAATTATCTATATAAATTTTTAAAAATGATACTAATAACTACTTAGTCAGGAGATATACTGCGAACGGCTTAAAAGTTGACTAAATATAGAACCCCTCTCCATAGAGCGTTCCCGTTAGGGTAGCGCTACCTTTGGAATACCCGTAGGGTACCTCTCCCCGTTGGCGTAATCCTGCCGTTAGGCATAGCGGAGAGAGGCTTAAAAACTCAACTTTGCCATACTAAAAAAGTTAAGTTTCTAGCCGTTTTTAGTATATCTAATATTCATAAATTCATAAATTTGTAAGTTCGTAAATTCGTAAATTCGATATAAAAAGTCACCTACAATTGAAATATCCCTGACCTTTTTAAAAAGGCAGGGATAGGAGTAATATATATTTGATTTGGTTAAAAATAAGAAAATAATCTACTTGATATAGGACATTTGATGCAAAGCAACATCAAATGCATATTCTACAGCTTTTGAGTTGCTTGGCAATAATGTCTGCCAAATCCGGTAATCGTTATATGACAAAATTAAATTTGCCATCTCATCAATTTTAATTTTTTTCAATATTCCACATTGTACTGATTCAAACTCATTCAATTTACCACCAGATTCTAATATTTCTGATCCAGCTTGAATAAATTCTTCTAATACAACTCCCATGTATTCTTTACCTACTCCCTCTGTAAAAATTTTTGATGATTTAAAAGCTGTATATTCATTTAATATTAACTGAGAAATTTTTCTTCCTTCCAGATTATCCCAACTGTAAGGAAGCATTACATCAAGATATTCACCTTCTCGATATTGATATTCTAAATACTGATTAATATTTACTGTTTCTTGAATTAGTTTTTCACCTGCTAGCAATTTATAAAGAGGTTCAATACTGGTGCTAACTTTTGAGTCACGAAAGATTTTTTCTTGACTTTTTGGACATTCATATAACAAATAAGTCCAGATACCAGGACATTCAATCTCTGGTCTATTTGCCTGATAGAAAGTCACTGTACCATCTTCTTCACAAGAATAGTAAGCATTATGAATATCAATAAAATCGCATCCACGTATATTAGCTGAATTAATTATTCGTTTTAATAAGCCTGTGATGTGGTAAGGCTGACTTTCTACTTGTACGTATCGTTTTTCAGTAATTACAAAACTATGTAATCTAATTGCCATTTTGTTTATCCCCTTGAGATTAATATTAATTTTTTAGATGCAACTGATTCAAAGCAAGAGGGAAGTTAAAGAACACAAAAAATAACAGTTGTATTTTCCTATACATCAATCTCACCAACCAATATAGCTAACTGATTTGTTAATCAAATAACAAAAACATATCTTGCTTTACCAAGTTTTCTATTTTTGTTCTAGCTCTTTTTTATACTTTGGTGGATTTTTTTTGTTAAATGACTCCAAACTTCCGAACGATTAAAAATTGATTGCAATAACCTTCCATTAAAATGAAATTTCACGCGATCGCATCTCTCTTTTGGAATATTTAAATTCACTAGTACCGCTTGGCGTAAATATGCCTACCATTTAGGGCTTGAATTTAGTCCTCTAAAAGAGGACTTTCGCTATTAGACAGAGGTTTATAACCTCTGGCTCTCTGGCTGTGACGGGTTTGGTATTCACAATAGTCGGTTTACTTGCGCCGTGTGGTACTAGCTGATTTACTAGCTCAATTTATACTACGGAATATATATGATACTTGTGAAAGTGACATATACCCCGACAATCCAAAATTCAGATACAAGTCTGCGAAATCAAGTTAAATGAAAACCTGCTTTCCTAAGCTAATTTATTTGTCTTTACTAGTATTCCCAGAAACTTATTGAAACTAACATTTTTACGAAAAAATTTTAAACTTGTGAAAAACCTTGCTGTGTAAGCTTTTTACTTTCTGGCTGACCTTGATGACGAACCGAAGCTAAAATGTCAGCTTCGATTTGAATCTAAACCTTGCCTATTTTGAGAACTGTAGTTTGAAATCAAGATTGTGAGATTGCTACCCTGCGGGTAGGCACGAAGTGACTTCCGAAGGTAGCCGCGTTAGCGTCTACCTTATGTCGCAATGACAAAACTCCACTTTTCATGATGGACGAGGTTTAACAACCTTGTTTCTAACTAAGAACTACCGATAACTAACGTGCGATCGCAATATTTATCAACGACAAATATCAGCGTTCAATTAGCTCAACAAACAATCCCCATCTAGAAACCACAACTCAATGCACTAACCTTAAAACTCAATACCTTCTTTTGAAGATTATTATCTTAGTTAGACATGACTTGGTTTGTACAGAGGGGTCAGACCATTCATTTCAGCTAATAGCTACATTTCGGTTAATTTGAATCTTAAAATGTAATTAGGACTACATATTTCAGTTATTAAATGTCGTGTTCGGCAGTACTTTTAGAACTTAATAAAATTTAAAAATTAAATATGTGATTGTCACGCTAAGTACTTGATTTTTTGTTTTCCACTATTTTATGCTAAACCTGATTTTAAGCTCGTGCTTTAGTATCAAGCTATACTTTTATCTCAATTTAGTTTGTTAATGGTCATATCAAAATACTCTTGAAGAAGATAAATTACAGAGACATACTCGCTTTTATTTTTCATTTTTATTTTTCAATATCAATGTCTAAAATAATACTATATAAAATGCTTTTGAGACAAATATTACATTTTGTAAAATATCGCTGAATTGTGATGTTAATTCTCTAGTAAACCTCGTCGATGATGAAACCCGGAGTTTTTTAGCGATTCAAATACGTCATTGCGACGTAAGGAAGCAATCTCAAAGTCTTTATGGAAAACTACAGTTCTCAAGATAGACGAGGTTTAAATAAAAATAAACTAACATTAGGGATGATACATTTTACAGACTTATTGTTTTATCTTGTTTGATACGCAATGGTCTTGAGCCAGTGTTGAACGAGAGTAGAGACGCGCTGATGGAGTAGATAAACTATTATTTTTGTGAGAATAAAAATTTGGATTTGGCAGGCAATTTTTGTGCCTGCCTAAGTAGCAAATCAGTGAGATAGCTTTCAGTAAGATTATTAGCCGCCCCAGACTTTTTCTAACACGGTTGCGACAGGAATATCTGTTAATTTGCCAGTAAGTGATTTAATTGCCAGGAATTTATCGCTTTGAGGAAGTAGAGTAGTTGGTTCTGCGGAGCCAAACAAAACAATCGTGTAGGTTTGTACTGCCACACTGAGATGTATGGGGGCACTATCAGTACATAGCATCAAATTTGCACCTGCAATTATTGCGGTTAACTTGCCGATATCATCAGCCAGCATAACTTTGATATTGGGGATAGATTCTTTGATGCTGCGTATAAATACTTCGTCATTGGGTTCGGCAATGACAATTATGGGCATTTCGGGTTGTTTTTGTTGAAAAGCTTGAATTATATGAACCCAATTTTCGACTGGGTAAATGTTATCAGTTCCTCTTATTTGGGGTGAATTCGTTTTCGAGAGAGGTTTTATTTCTTTTGAACTAATAAAACCAGAAGGAGACTCGCTGGATGTACCGTAAATTAATACATATCCAGAATCCTTAATTCCCAGTCGTTTTTGTTCGTTAGTAGCCCATTCAATATCGGATTTTGGAACATTGACTGTTAATTCGGGACAAGGTGAGTTTATACCTATGCCCTTGAGGAGGTCATGGTATATAAAAGGTGCATACTGACGCTTATTGAGAGGCACTGCATGGGTAAGAAAGCCGGAACCTTTACCTTTAAAACCAACGCGGGTAGGTATCCCAGTTAACCAGAGTAGCAAACTGATAAACCAGCTTTGTCCAAAGGTAATAGCAACATCGTATTCGCGATCGCGGATTGTCCCAACCAAGTTACCCCAGTCAGCCAAACTATTGCGATCGCGAAAATCAAACGTGATAACATCCGATACAGACTTACTGACTCGGTAAGCAATCTTTGAACGAGGTTCGGTAACAACATCGATTTGCGCGTTAGGGTAATAGCGCTTGATGTCATCGATAGTCGGAAAGAAGAGAATCTGATCGCTTATTCCACCGCTTACTAGGGCTATTATTCGCATAATATTTGTTTACGCCTATTCACTTTTTATTTTATTAGTAGTTAATGATTAATTAGGTATTGGGCATTGGGGATAGGGATAGGTAAATACCATTAACCGATTAGCTATCAAGCATTAACCACTAATCATTAACCACTAACTACTAACCATTAACTCATCAACTATTAACTAATACTATGTATTTACTAATTCCGGCTGCTGGCATAGGTAAGAGAATGGGGAGCGATCGCAATAAACTTTTGTTAAACTTGCGATCGCGTCCAATAATTGCTTGGACTTTGCTTGCTGCTGAAGCTTCCCAGGCTATTCGCTGGATTGGGATTGTCGTACAACCCGAAGATTGGGACGATTTAAAGAATATTTTGGTTAAATTAAATTTGAAAAAGCCTGTAGAACTAATTGTAGGTGGTTCAACTCGCCAAGAATCTGTTTATAATGGCTTGCAAGCCCTACCCAATGATGCCCAACAGGTTTTAATTCACGATGGGGCAAGATGCCTCGCTACACCCCAATTATTAGATAAATGTGCCGATGCAGCACTAAATTATCCCGGCTTTATTGCGGCTGTTCCCGTCAAAGATACAATCAAAGTAGTTGATGACAGTGGCATAATTCAAAGTACCCCCAACCGCCAATATTTATGGGCAGCCCAAACTCCCCAAGGTTTTGATGTAAATTTATTGAAACAATGTCATGCTGAAGGCATACAGCAAGGCTGGGAAGTCACAGACGATGCCGCATTATTTGAGAAATGTGGTTATAAAGTCAAAATCGTAGAAGGGGAAGAGACAAACTTGAAAATTACCACACCCCAAGACTTAGCGATCGCAGAATTTATCCTTCAGACTAGATTCGGTAATTAGTAGTCAGAATTCAGTAGTAGTAACCCAACATAAATCTACACAATCAAGAGATGTATTTAGAGAACTCCACAGAAAGAAATGCTCTTCTGTAAGTAGCAAGCTACAGCATGACAATAGAGGATCACTCATTTTGTGGCTCACTCTTAATTTAGATTCCGGAATAAATCTAATATACATTTCAGTTAAACAGTGATATAATCCGTGCCACTTGTTATTTGTCCGATTTGTCATTAATGTTATTTGTCAACAGACTGATGACTAATGACCAATGACCAATGACTAATGACTAGAGAACCAAGAAAAATGACTATAGCAGCGACAAAAATCGAAGCGATTCTCTATTTAAAGGGCAAACCCTTGTCCATCGGTGAAATTGCTGAATATGCAGCTTGCGATCGCGCAACAGCAGAAGAAGGAATTATTGAACTAATTGATGAATATGGTCGTAGAGACACAGCCTTGGAGGTTGTGGAAACTTCAGGTGGTTACTGTCTGCAAGTGCGCTCCGACTACCAAGATTTAGTACAAACCTTGATACCAGTAGAATTAGGTGTAGGGGCACTAAGAACATTAGCTGCGATCGCGCTTCACAATCCCATCCGGCAAAGCGATTTAATTAACGTGCGCGGTTCTGGAGCTTACCAACACGTTCAAGAACTAGTCGAACAAGGATTTGTCCGCAAACGACGCGATGGCGAATCCCGCTCCCATTCCCTACAAGTTACCCCTAAATTTAATCAATACTTCCAAATCGACCAACTTCCCCAACCATTCGTCACTCGTCAAGAGGAACGTCAACTAGAATTGGAATTCCAGCCACAAGCAGAAGCAAGCTAGTAGAGACGACTCGGTGAGTCGTCTATCCCCCCATATAAATTCGGAATTCCCATTCCCTTCCAAAGCAATATGCTTCACATAAATGCTATGGTTTAGAGTAGAATTAGCAACTCAGCTAAAAAAAATTGCCAATGGTGTTTGACCCTAACTTTTTAAACGACAACTTCGATGAATACCCAAACGAGCTTCTGAGTGAGAGCTTTGAGGAACATCCCAACCAGTTACTCAAGTACCTGCAACACCAGTCGCCTGACGTTTTAGCGCGTGTCGCCCAGTCTGTCACCCCTGAAATCAAGCAAATTATTTCCCAAAATGTCCAAGGGCTAGTGGGGATGTTGCCTGCGGATAACTTCAATGTCCACATATCTACCGATCGCGACAATTTAGCCGGAATGATCGCATCGGCAATGATGACGGGATATTTCCTGCGTCAGATGGAACAACGGATGCATTTAGACGAGTTGAATAATAATCATTAAGTTAATTGGTAATAGTTAATTGGTCGCAGTTGATAGATAAGGGAATCCCTAAAAATACAATATCCCAACTATAAATTTATCAACCATAACCATTTGTAAGGGCGGGATTACCCCGCCCCTACAATCTACAACATCACTACCAAATAACCACTAACTACTTTGATGGATAGGCACCTGATTCAACTTTATAGCTTTGGATAGCTCCGTCACGATTGACTTCTACTTCTAAAATTTGACCAACCGAACTAGACTCAACTATTTTTTGAACTTGGGCTGCCGTTTTTACCAGCTTGCGATTCACTTTTAAAATTAAATCGCCACGACGCAAACCCCCTTTTTCCGCCGGAGATTTATCAACTATCCCTTTAATTAAAATACCAGTGTCTTGTTTAATTTTGAAATTATTATCTTGATTAATCTGCTGCTTTTTATTAGGGTTTAAATCTATCATTTCTATTCCCAAAAAGGGATGTTCGACACGTCCTTTAGTGAATAATTCATTAGCAATACGAACAGCAGTTTCAATCGGAATTGCAAAGCCTAATCCTTGTGCGTCAGCGCGAATTGCCGTATTCACACCAATAACCTCACCTTGAGAATTTAGAAGTGGTCCACCAGAATTTCCAGGATTAATAGCCGCATCAGTTTGAATAAAACTAACTCGTTTTTCTGGGACACCAACTTGGGCACTAGTGCGATCGGTAGCGCTAATAATGCCAATTGTAACAGTATTATCCAAACCGAGAGGATTACCAATTGCGATCGCCCATTCTCCCGGTATCAAATTTTGTGAATTCCCGACTTTTACCGTGGGCAATTTCTCAGCTTGAATTTGAACTGCGGCAACATCGGTAACAGAATCCACACCTACCACCTTCCCTTCAAAAGACCGACCATCTTTCAACGTCACCTGTACGGTGTCAGTATCAGCCACCACATGGGCATTTGTGAGTAATTGACCATTTTGGCTCAAAATAAAACCAGAACCCGTACCTCGTTCAATTCGCTCTTGGGGTATGGGTTCTTCATTTTCACCAAAAAACCTCTTTAGTAGTGGGTTTTTAAAGGCATCAGAAATTGGATTAGCGACCTTACGGGTTGCATTAATTCGCACAACGGCAGGACCAGTACGCTGAACAGCAGAAGCAACAAAATTTACATTCTCATTACTACCGACAGCCCCAATTACACCACCAACTTTAGGAGTTACATTTGTTTCGGGAACAGAACCCAGGGTTATGCTTTTTAACTCCTGAAACACTCGCTTCTGGGGGATGAGAAAAGAACTGGCAAACAAAACCGCACTACCGCCAAACATACCGCCAATCGTCACCAAAGAGAAATACAAGCCAAGCTGCTTTAAGGAGAACTTCATAGTCATTACACTGAAGGAGAAGTAAATTTAGAAGAAATTCAGAAGAAATGTAAAAAAATGTAAAAGAAATATAAAGCGATCGCTAATTTATAAGTTTAATCAAGTAAAAAGCTAATTAAAAGTTCCATTTGCTAGAAAACCTAACACAGTCAAGGATTTTAGGCTTTATAACTAATTTTTTTGCCACAACCAACTACTCAGTAAGTCACTTGTCAGGATTCATTAGTTCCCCCACATCTCCCATACAATCTTGATTTTAAAATAGGAACTAG
This sequence comes from Brunnivagina elsteri CCALA 953, assembly GCF_002289455.1. Taxonomy (GTDB): domain Bacteria; phylum Cyanobacteriota; class Cyanobacteriia; order Cyanobacteriales; family Nostocaceae; genus Brunnivagina; species Brunnivagina elsteri. The sequence continues at coordinate 26,546 of NZ_NTFS01000004.1, read as the reverse complement.
GAGTTAAGAAAAAGTAGAAAATTACTTATAGTGCTTTGCGTAACTACTTACTAACCATTCAATACAATCTGATTAAAACCCGACTAAAATCAAACTACAACTTAAAACTAAGTCTCTTCCCACCAGATTTATACTTATGTAACAACCATCCAGGTTTTGTAGGGGTGGGGTCTCCCCACCCTTACGCGTGATAATGTTGGTAAGTATACAATTTGAAGATTTTATTTTCTGGAAGTCCCATACACAACAGTAGATTAGCATTAGTAGCGCCACGCACAGATAATAATAGTCTGTCATACCTAACTAAATTAGATAAATCCAGCTTCACATTTAACTTAATGCATGAAATCATCCTTTACCCATTTCCCTTTATCTCTTCTATTATTAGCTAGCACTGTGGGGATAATATCAACAATTCTGCCAACCACATCGGCACAAAAGACATTAGCGCAAACAGTGTCAAGTTGCCCGACTTCAGCTTTATCACGCTTTTTGCGTCATACCGTGTCCCGTGGTGAAACCTTAGATAGCATTGCTCAACAATACAGCCTGACAAAAACCGCGATCGCGACGATGAATCCAGGATTGCAAAACCGTGGAGTCGTAATCGGCAAGCAAATACTGATACCTCCCTATAATGGCATCATCATCGAAGTACCACGAAATCAGACTTGGCGCGATATCGCCAAAAGATATAAAATTCGTGCAGATGTACTATTCGAGGTCAATGGTTGTCAAAAAAACCCTCGATTCGTCTTTGTACCTGACTCAAATCGCGCCATAGTACGTACTGCAATTCAGTCAGCACCACTCCCTGCTTCTAATTCTACTCCCACAAAGTTCGCAAATTATCCCCTAGCAGATGTAACAAATATTTTGTTAGCCTACGGATGGCAAACAAACCCGAAAACAGGCGAAGTATTTTTTCATAGCGGAATTGATATACTTGCCCCAGTCGGAACACCAGTTAATTCCATCTCTGAAGGGGTTGTGGCGTTTGCTGATACCCAGGGTACATATGGAAATTTGGTAATAATTAATCATGGTAGCGGGTTGCAAAGTCGTTACGCCCAACTAGAGACAATTAAAGTCGCCGTTGGTCAGGAAGTCAAACCAGGTGATGTAATTGGCACAGTCGGAACCAGTGGAAAGCCAACATCAATGCGATCGCACTTACATTTTGAAATCCGTACCAGTTCCGATTTAGGTTGGGTAGCAAAAAAACCCCAAGATTATTTTAAATAACCCTCGTAGAGACGTTCCGGTGGAACGTCTAAAATTTCATTAATTTCATTAATTTCATTAATTTCATTAATCCAATTCAAAATACTAAATCAACCGACTTCACCACATTCATTCCCGCATTTGCAAACCGCATATAAGCATCACTTGCCGCATCGCTATAATCCACAATACCAGGTACAACAACAGGCGAAGTACAATCATCTAACAAATAAACTTTCTTCGCCAAACTCGCATCAACCAATTGAATATCTGTTAACAAATCATCCACAGTCCAAGCAACACAATGACTTTTTGCCTGCCCAGCAATCACCACAGCATCATATTCTAAAAGTTGTTGAATCAAAAATGAGTTTTTTTCAGCAATTATCAAATCATCAAAACTATCCATCACCTCAGGACGTAATATAGAATAATTTTCAGTAAGCGGATTATCACCTTTCATTTCAAATTGTGTTTGACTATTTCGAGCAATACAATGGAAAAATATAGCCTCTTCCACAGCCGAAACTAAAGCATGTCCAATCCCACCTAACATAGAATGATAAGACCATACAGTTAGGGGATATTTGCCATTTTGGCTGAGTTTTTTAACATAATGATAAGCATGTTTTTCTAAAAATTCATAACTATAATTCAAACTAAAAGCAACTGCCGGATTCACCTTCCAAATACCTTTATCAATATCATCTGGTGTAATATTAGTTGCTGCGGGAATCGGATGCTCACCTGCGGAATTAATCCAGAAAATCGGGTGGAAAATTTGCATTGCTGTATGGGTATCCAGCGTTGGTATAATCGTTGTAATTTTTCCTAAATTGCGATAGATAAACTCACACAAACGGACATTATCTTCGATTGCCCCTTTCCCAGATTTTCCACCAACAAATAATTCAAAATCAGGAATACAAAAAGTATTTTGGACATCGATTAGAAGCAAACAAATACGACTTTCATCAGTTGATGTAGGTTGAATATTATGTGTATTTGCCCATTCTCGTGCTTCCGCAGCACGCTGTTGATAAGGTACACGCCAAACTTCACCAACACTATTAGGGTTAAAATGTGAGGGAATCGGAAGTTGAGCTTGATTTTGATTCGTCATCATCAGGATAAAATTATTTTGTAATTTTCTGTTCTTACTATGATGGCTTAGTTTGAGTAGCTTGAGTAGGTTGGGTTAGACGCACGATAAATCTTTGATGCTCAATAAACAATTCAATGAAAGCGTCGTAACCCAACATCAATATTTTGGGGAATTATCTGTCAAAAGACTAATTACAAAAAAATCAGTCTTTTGACAGATAACAAAATTTTGATTTTAATAATTACCCCACCCAAACTAGATAGCTGTAAGCAACGTTAACTTATGCAGTTTTTGAGTAAATATGTTACAAAACATCACAAATCTCGATCACATTTCAGGAAATGCGATTCCTGCGGATAGCTACCCTACGGGAACGCTAAGAGCGAACGCTAACGCGCAAACACAAAAATTTGAATAATGCTTTCGATAAAACCAAAATATTTATTCTTTATTCTCTCAGCGTCCTCTGCGTCTTGGCGGTTCGTCATAAAATACATACGTTCCACCAAAACATTCCTACTAACCGACGGCTTTTAAAATCTCTTCATCAGTCGAAAAATCAACTTCCTTTTTATCCCTTCCCGAACTCATAAAATCATTCTCAAAAGCATCCTTCAACCCCGAAACCAAATTATATTCCGGTTGCCATCCCAACTCACTCATCGCTTTTGTCACCGAAGCAAAGAAATGCTGTACCCGCATCGGAAAAGCCTTACGCTTACCAAAATCGAACTTCTTCGGATCGTAATGAATTATTTTAACTTCATCAGCAGATTTACCAGCCGCGATCGCACAACTACGCGCTAAACCATCAAAAGTGACAAAGCGATCGCCCGAAACATTGTACACTTGTCCGATAGCGTGGGAATTACCCAAAATCCTTGACATCGCTGTTGCTAAGTCCTTCACATGTCCTAACTGGGTAATATGCATCCCGTTGCCAGGAATGGGAATCGGACGATTTCTGACAATGCGATCGAAAAACCACGCTTCTAAATCGTTATAGTTTTGAGGACCGTAAATATATGTAGGTCTAATCGAAGTATAAGGTATATTTTGCTCTACCAAGTAAGACTCTGTATCAAATTTGCCCTTGTGGCGACTTTTGGGGTCAACAGCATCCCCTTCTATATGGGGCATTTCGTCCGATTTCAGGTATACCCCGGCAGAACTCATATATATAAAATGTTGCACCCTGTCTTGAAAAATGTCCGCTAATGGTTGAGTATCAGTAAGTTCCCTACCGTTGTTGTCAAAAATAGCATCGAACTTTTCGCTAGCTAATTTTTCCTGCAATTGGGAAATATCAGTGCGATCGCCCATAATCTGTCCCACCCCTTTCACAGGCACAGGACGATTCCCACGATTGTACAAAACAACCTCATGACCCTGTTCTACCAACAACTGTGTGAGGTAAACACCAATAAAACGCGTGCCACCCATGATTAAAATTCGCATAAATCCCCTCTATTTTGTCTTACTGACCGTTAAATTTAATCTCAACAACGAGGTTATCAGCTTATAGCGTACCTTCGGAACCTGTAAAGGGAGAATTTCGTCGGAAAAACGGTATGGAACCTTACCCATTCATTCATAGGAGAACTTTTGAGTTCACCTTATCCTTCCCACTCCTGTCCACCTGCTATTTAAACTCCAACTATCTCGTAACTTGCACGTATTGTTTTTTACCTATCCCAAAAGTTAGCTGTGCCCTTGAAATATGCTTTAGTGCATGAATGGCTCACACCAAAAGCCACTGGCGGTTCAGAACTCGTCGTCCGCGAAATTCTGAATCACGTTGCTGCGGATTTGTATGCCCTGATCGATTTTGAGTCAGTCAATCCCGATAGCTACCTGTATAAACGTCAAATTGGCACAACTATTCTCCAGCATTTTCCCGCATCCCGCAATGGTATACAAAAGTACTTACCCTTGCTACCATTGGCGATCGAACAATTAGACTTACGCCAATATGACGTAATTCTGTCTTCGTCCCACGCAGTCGCCAAAGGAGTACTCACAACACCAGAGCAACTGCATATTTGCTACTGCCACAGTCCCATGCGTTACGCTTGGGATTTAACATTTGATTACTTGCGTGAAAGCAATCTAGGGAATGGGATACCTGGATGGATGGCTCGTTACCTACTACATCGTCTACGCCAGTGGGACGTAGTAAGTGCTAATCGAGTTGATTACTTTATTGCCAATTCCCAACACACAGCACGCCGAATTTGGCGCTGCTATCGTCGCGAAGCAACAGTAATTTATCCACCCGTTGACATCGATAATTTCCATTTTTCTGCCGAAAAAGAAGATTTTTATCTAATAGTTTCCCGGCTAGTTAGCTACAAGCAAGTATCTTTAATAGTCAAAGCTTTCAACCAACTCCAAAAACCATTGGTAGTGATTGGCACAGGTTCAGAAATGAAAAATATAGAAAAAATATCGAAATCCAATATAACTATACTGGGATGGCAACCCGATGATGTGGTAAAAAAGTATATGTCTGCCGCCAAGGCGTTCGTTTATGCAGCATGTGAAGACTTTGGTATCGCCCTTGTCGAAGCTCAAGCCTGTGGCACTCCAGTAATTGCCTACGGCAAAGGTGGAGCATCGGAGACTGTCCGGGATATTCGCTCCTCACCGCCAGGGACAGGTACGGGTGTTCTATTTAAAGAACAAACAGAAGCGGCGTTAGTAGAAGCTGTAAAAGAATTTGAAGTATATAAAGGAAAATTTGATTTCGAGTACTTGAAAAAGCACGCTACCAAATTTTCCTCCCAAGTCTTTGCACAGCAGTATCTTGAATTTGTCAGTCTGTGCGAAGAAAAGAAAGTCGTTCCTGGTTCATAACATCTCGATAGGTAAGCTTTTGGAAATAAAACCCCAGATGCACCTGTCTAGCTTTAAGATTGGGACTATGTGTGGTGTGGATTTTAAGGAGTATGATGACTGCCCAGAGCTCACTCCTCTCCGGAAAGCGAAGCCCAAGGCAGACCGCTAGCGCATCTTCGCGTACCTTTTTAAAACGCGGTCAATTAAAAAGGATACCGAAACCCAAACCTAGAGGTTTACCCTTTGCGGGAATCAACGGAGAGTTTGCCAAACGACTATTCGACATAGCGTTTTCGCTATTTGTTTTGATTATGTTTTCTCCCGTCTATCTGCTGTTAGCCTTACTAATTGCAGCTGGTTCGGAGGGACCTATTTTTTATGTTCAAGAACGGGTTGGAAAGAACTACAGGACTTTCAACTGTATAAAATTCCGCACAATGGTGAGTAATGCTGACGACATACTCGTGCAAATCATGGAAACCTCACCACAAATGCGGGATGAGTTCGAGTCAAGCTTTAAACTCAAGCACGACCCTAGAATTACACCTATTGGTCATTTTTTGCGAATTACCAGCTTGGATGAATTTCCTCAGTTTTGGAACGTTCTCAAAGGGGACATGAGTGTTGTTGGTCCTCGACCTTTAGTTGAGGAAGAACTTCCAAAATACGGCTGTCACATCGAGCAAATATTAACTATCAAACCTGGGATTACTGGGTTGTGGCAAGTATCTGGGCGTAATGACATCCCTTACCCTCGTCGTGTTCAAATAGACCTACATTACGTAAAATTTAGGACTTTTTGGCTCGATTTGTGGATTGTTCTCAAAACAATTGGTGTCGTCATTATTCCCAAGAATAACGGGGCATACTAAATAGCTAGCAATGTATGGGTATGAATTTTACAGTATCTGTGAGGTAATTTATTTCACAGATATTTTTTGTTGGATATTGGGCATCTGTATTGCATATTACAATAGTGCCCAATCCTTCTTTAAAAATATAAAGTTTTCATGAATATCAGCACAAACTAACAGGATTGTTTGACTTTTGCTAGTTAAGCTTAAGTGGGGTAGTCATAAATTCCAGCAAAATAAGTGGATTTACTTAAAATGGCAATCAGGCATATGCAAATAACTAGTAAGTTCCCTACTGGGCAAAAAATTTAGTAGTTGCTAGCTTATACCAGGTTGATATGTCTATCTATCTAGTTCATCGATTAAATCAAACATAGAGAACGAGGGATTATTGAGCATGACGCAACAAAAGCGAGCGCTGATTACTGGTATTACAGGTCAAGATGGTTCCTATCTAAGCGAGTTTCTGCTGGAACAAGGTTACGAAGTTCACGGTATTATTCGCCGTACCTCTACATTTAATACCGATCGCATCGACCATATGTATGAAGACCCTCATAAAAAGGGTGTGCGTTTATTTTTACACTATGGTGATTTGACAGATGGAACCACACTGCGCCGCATTTTAGAAGAAGTTCAACCAGTAGAAATTTATAACTTGGGCGCTCAATCCCATGTACGTGTTAGCTTTGATTCACCGGAATATACTGTTGACTCGGTGGGTGTAGGAACTTTGCGTTTATTGGAAGCAATTCGCGATTACCAACACCGTACAGGTATTCAGGTACGCTTTTATCAAGCGGGTTCTTCAGAAATGTATGGTTTGGTACAAGCCGTACCTCAGAGCGAAACAACTCCTTTTTATCCCCGCAGTCCTTATGCTTGTGCGAAAGTATATGCTCACTGGCAAACTATAAACTACCGCGAATCTTACAACTTATTTGCTTGTAATGGTATTTTGTTTAATCATGAATCGCCCAGACGCGGTGAGACATTCGTCACCCGTAAAATTACAATGGCGGTGGCTCGGATTGTTGCTGGCAAACAGAAAAATATTTATATGGGTAATCTAGACTCCAAACGAGATTGGGGTTATGCAAAGGATTACGTGCGGGCGATGTGGTTGATGCTGCAAAAAGAACAACCAGACGATTATGTCATTGCGACTGGTGAAACTTACACCGTGCGTCAGTTTTTGGAAAAAGCGTTTGGATACGTAAACCTCAATTGGGAAGATTATGTAGAATTTGACGAGCGTTATCTACGTCCTGCGGAAGTTGATTTGTTGATTGGTGATTCAACCAAAGCACAGCAACAATTGGGTTGGAAACCCTCGGTAACATTCGATCAGCTTGTACAACTCATGGTTGAAGCTGATTTGCAGGCTTTAGGTATTACTTCAGAAAATGGTAAAGGCTCGGAAGTTTCTAATGATACAGCGACAGTCCGTCAAGAACTACGTGCCCTCCACTTCTAATTTTTAGGTTTTAGATTTGGGATTTGGGATTTGGGATTCAGGTAAAAGTTACACAGTCATCTGCTCTTTTGCCTAAGTGGTAGATTTTAAAATCAATTAAAATGCTGCTGTTGTCGTTAATGCTGTAAAACTTCGATTCAAAACTTATTTTGAATTGGTTTGCAAGAATATCCAAAAATCCTAAATTTAAAATCTAGAGCCTAATAAACCACAATCCAAACCAAAATCTAAACCAAAATCTAAAATCCAAAATCCTATGACTGGCTTAGAACTCAAAGACAAACGGATTCTCGTGACTGGTGGTGCTGGTTTCCTGGGTAAGCAGGTAATCGACCAGTTGTGTAAAGCTGGGGCAAGCAAAGATAAAATTACAGTCGTGCGATCGCGTGACTATGATTTATGCCAAATGGAAGCTTGCAAACGTGCAGCAGACCAGCAAGATATTATCATCCATCTTGCGGCACATGTTGGCGGCATTGGTTTGAATCGTGAAAAACCCGCAGAGTTGTTTTACGACAATTTGATGATGGGTACGCAATTAATTCACGCTGCTTATGAAGCTGGTGTAGAAAAATTTGTTTGTGTTGGCACAATTTGCGCCTATCCTAAGTTTACACCAGTGCCATTCAAGGAAGAAGACATCTGGAATGGCTACCCGGAAGAAACTAATGCACCCTATGGTATAGCAAAAAAAGCTCTGTTAGTTCAACTCCAAGCGTACAGGCAACAGTACAACTTTAACGGTATTTACTTACTTCCGGTGAATCTATATGGACCGGAAGATAACTTTAACCCCAACAGTTCCCACGTCATTCCTGCGTTAATCCGCAAAGTCCAGGAAGCACAAGAACGGGGAGACAAACAATTACCTGTGTGGGGTGATGGTACTCCAACCCGTGAGTTCCTCTATTCTGAAGATGCGGCTCGCGGTATTGTCATGGGAACCCAGTTTTATGATGATTCTGAACCTGTAAATTTGGGCACTGGCTACGAAATTTCCATCAAGGATTTGATTACCACAATCTGTAGGTTGATGAAATTTGAAGGTGAGATTGTTTGGGAAACCGACAAACCCAACGGACAACCCCGTCGCTGCTTGGATACGGAACGTGCGAAAAAAGAGTTTGGCTTTACCGCACAGATCGGATTTGAGGAAGGGTTGAAAAATACGATTGATTGGTGGCGTAAAAATGCTAATTAAAAATTAATCTCTATATTTGGCAAAAACCGAGCAAGGTATCTAAAACTTGCTCGGTTTGATTTTTTGATGAAAATTAAAATCCTTAAAACTTCACTTCATCTGTGGTTGCAGCTTCGTAATGGACTTGAAATCTATTTGCGATCGCAACGTTACTTACAGCATTAGGTTGTTGTTGCAGGCTATTCTGCATCATTTGCATCCGCTCCATCATTTCTCGAAGCTGGATTTGTAGAGCTTCAAATTCCCGCGCTGTAACGCTAGCTTGAGCATCTTTGGCATTAGCTTGTGCTTGCCCATGCTTCGTCATATAACTTTGCCCAGATGCAAAAGCTGATGATGCATTCGCGACTTTTGATTGGTTTACTAGTGGTTTTGAAGCCCGCGAAGGTAAGGAATTTACAACTTGTTGATATGTTTGTACTGGAATTTGGGCGACAACTGGTTGAGTCACCACAGTTGGTGGAGTATTTCGATTTACATAACTATCGAAAGGAACTTCCTCATCTAAGAAATTATTTAAACCAGATAATTGCAGTCGTGATTCTGATAAATTTAATTCTTTGAGTAATTTATCTTTTTGTTCTAAATGTTCTTCAAGTTGTGTCAGTTGTTGCTCAAACTCCGATGATTTACGAGAAGAGTTGCGCCATCCGCTAACAGCAGCAGCAGCTATACCCGCTCCTAAGCTTAAAGCTGTTATTGCCACCACATAAGGAGGAGCAATATCTCTGAGTCTGCCATCAAAAATTGGTTCTTCCTCAAACCTAATATTTATAGGCTTATCACCTAGTACAGCTAGAGGAAAACTCATTGCCGCAAAAACTGCTGCGGAAGCAATGACAGGTGGTAAAATAAATTTTCGCAGTGCTGATAGGCTCATGTTTAATTCAAGTCAAATTGCTTGTTAAAAGTATATATCTGTGTGACCGCAGCACCAGTATCAGTTATGTAAAAAATAATAAATAGAGCCTGATGACACTAAGTGGATATGATTACTGCGCTATTGTCTAATTGTATCTTAAAATGCTCAATTTTCAATATGTAAGCTGTGAAGAAATGGGATATATCATTAAATTTTTTATGAATTTTTCATTAATCAAATTGTATTAAAACAGCATTTACACTTATTGATGATGTTTATGTAAGATTACGCGGATTGACACACTTTCGATGCTTGAATCAAAATACCACGAAATAGTATCTGGTGATATTTATGGCACGTTTTTCATTGCTCATACTTCTTAGAGAGGTAATTTCAGAAGCAGAAAAATGTATAGATTGTTTGCGTATCTGCTAGTGCTTTTTTACTTTTTTAAATAGTTAAAATGCGGAACTGGTTATGATTAAACTGGCTATTACTATTTTTAACTAAGTATTCCCACTGCTGAAAATATAAAATTTTAATATTGTTTAGATTGCTTTGTAGTATTAGATACTTTATTTATCTAAAATATTGGGATTACAAAGGAGCATCTGTCGTCACTATTTCAATCCCGCGTTTTCAAGCATGGGGAACAAGAATCCATCTCCCTCCATAGGCGACTGATATAGCTAGCTTCTCGCTCCGCGAGTATCCGTAGGGGGAGGATTCGGGTAGGGTGGAAATAATGTGCGGCTTCTGATTAAATTGGTTTCACTAGTATGTATATATCTCTATATAGATGTATAGGCAAACATTTAAGCAGATGTCAGCTTGGATATGCTGCAAATCAAGACTCTTGATATTAATATTTTTACGAATCTTGATATTGGCAATATGGATGCTATATTAGTATATCTAGCAGTGTGTGTACATTTTATAGATAGTTATTTCCGGAAGTTAACAGTGGCAAATAATAAGTCAGCTCTCAAACGTGCCAAAATAGCAGAACGCAACCGACTACGCAATAAAGCCTATAAGTCGGCTGTTAAAACTCTAATGAAGAAGTATTATGCATCACTAGAAGCGTATACTGCTCAACCCACAGATGAGTCCAAGCAAGAAATGATGGCTCGGATGTCAGAGGCTTATAGCAAAATTGATAAAGCTGTAAAGCGTGGTGTCCTACATACCAATAATGGTGCGAGGAAGAAATCGAGATTAGCACAACGATTAAAATCATTGGCACAAACAGCAGCTTAAGCGATCGCGTTGGCTGCTTGTGAGTCGGAAATGAGTAGAAGGTAGCTAGTTAATTTCGCAGAATCAAAATGCAGCTGATTGATACCCACGTTCACCTCAACTTTGAGGTTTTCCTTTCTGACTTAGCAATGGTGCGATCGCGATGGCAAGAAGCAGGTGTAGTACATTTGGTACATTCCTGTGTTCAGCCATCCGAGTTTCCTAGTATTCAAGCCATAGCTCAACAAATTCCCGAACTGAGTGTTGCTGTAGGTTTGCATCCATTGGATGCAGATAAATGGAGTGACAAGACAGCAGATGAAATTAAAGCATTTGCCCGCTCTGATGCAAAAATTGTTGCGATTGGGGAAATGGGGCTTGATTTTTATAAAGCTGATAATTACGAACATCAGGTGATGGTGTTTGAGTCGCAACTTGCGATCGCATCAGAACTTGATTTGCCTGTCATTATCCATTGTCGTGATGCGGCTTCGTCAGTTAGAGAGATTCTGCAAAAATGGACAGATATGAAAGGGGGACGAGTGCGGGGTGTCATGCATTGCTGGGGTGGGGAACCTGAAGAAACTCAATGGTTTCTAGATTTAGGTTTCTACATTAGCTTTAGCGGCACAGTCACATTCAAAAATGCCAAAACCATTCAATCAAGTGCGGCAATGGTTAGTAGCGATCGCCTCTTAATCGAAACAGATTGTCCGTTTTTGGCTCCTGTTCCCAAACGAGGTGAGCGACGTAACGAGCCTGCTTACGTTCGTTACGTTGCCGAACATGTTGCTAATCTTCGGGGAGAAACCCTAGACGCGATCGCACAACAAACAACTGAAAATGCCTGTAAGTTATTTGGTTTAAAGATTTGAGCTTCATATTTGGGTTAAAGATTTTAAATGCGATCGCTACTAGATTTCGGAAGACTGGCATTAAGAAAAATAAATTTTTGTGGGGACAAAAATATGATAATATTATTTCCTCCAAAAAAGGCTTGCTTGCGTCATAATGATTAAGGAGGCAAATTTAAGCTAACTTGATTTGACCATCCTCCCATCTCGACCAACGGATGCGACTAAAAATCTATGAATAAATCTTTTCAACCTCAAATTAGATTCATCCGTACAGTCGGACTTTATTAAGTAGCGATTTGTATACAAATCATAACTTTTTTTTGCATTTAATTTGCATTTAATACAGTCTGGCAATTATTATTTAGCCTGAAAGAAGCCATTATTTTCATAACCACGAATTCCAAGGTATTACCCTGACTAGCTAAAAATTATTTTATAAGCATAATTCTCAAAGATTTGTAGCAAAGTATCACAGAGCAACCACAAACCTGCTGGAATTTCTGGCAATGGAGAGTGGTAGTCTGCACAGGATCGAAACAAACAGGCTTTTTGAAGGGGAAGTGAGCAAAGCAAAAAAAATGCCAGCACATCTACACCATCTACTGAGAGGAATCAAGCTAAAAGCTAGCTTCTGGCATTATTTACTTCCGATAAATTGGAGGAAGTAGATATGTTTTTGTCAAAATACTTATCCAAGATAGATGAACCGCTACATCTATCTACAAAGAACATTCTTTACTGCAATTGGCAAACATCGGAAAAAGCGAAAAGTAAAGTCAGATGGATACTAGCAGGCAGCAATTATTGCTCGACGCAGTATTTTCAACAAGCTTAATCATAAGCTTAACAACAATCTCAACAACAAGCTTAACCAGGTTGATAAAGGTAGAGGCATGACTAACGAATCGATTATGGAACCAGCCTTTCTATTACCCGACTTAATTGCAATCCAGCGTTCGAGTTTTCGCTGGTTTTTGGAAGAAGGGTTGGTAGAAGAGCTAAATTCTTTTAGTCCAATTACTGACTACACTGGCAAACTCGAACTGCATTTCTTGGGTAATAACTACAAGATGAAGGAACCCAAGTATAATGTTGACGAGGCAAAGCGAAGGGACAGTACCTACGCAGTGCAAATGTACGTGCCGACGCGCTTAATTAACAAAGAAACTGGCGAAATTAAAGAGCAAGATGTATTTATTGGCGATTTGCCATTGATGACCGATCGAGGCACATTTATTATTAATGGTGCAGAACGGGTTATCGTTAACCAAATTGTGCGATCGCCTGGAGTCTACTATAAATCAGAAATCGATAAAAACGGACGCAGAACCTACTCAGCCAGCTTAATTCCTAACCGAGGTGCTTGGTTAAAGTTTGAAACCGACCGTAATGACTTAGTTTGGGTACGTATCGACAAAACCCGCAAGCTTTCGGCACAAGTACTGCTAAAGTCCTTGGGATTATCAGATAACGAAATTTTCGATGCCCTCCGTCACCCCGAATACTTCCAAAAAACCATCGAAAAAGAAGGTCAGTTTTCTGAAGAAGAAGCCTTGCTGGAATTGTATCGTAAATTACGTCCCGGCGAACCACCAACAGTATTGGGCGGACAACAACTGCTAGACTCACGCTTCTTTGACGCAAAACGCTACGACTTAGGAAGAGTCGGAAGATACAAATTAAACAAGAAACTACGCCTGCAAGTACCTGATACAGTGCGAGTTTTGACTCCTAACGATATCTTAGCAGCTGTCGATTACCTAATCAACCTCGAATTTGATATTGGTAATACTGACGACATCGACCACTTAGGGAATCGTCGCGTCCGCAGTGTTGGCGAATTGCTGCAAAACCAAGTTAGAGTCGGCTTAAACCGCTTAGAAAGGATTATTCGCGAACGGATGACCGTATCCGATGCCGAAGTCCTCACCCCTGCATCCTTGGTTAACCCCAAGCCTTTGGTCGCTGCCATCAAGGAATTTTTTGGATCGAGCCAATTATCGCAGTTCATGGATCAAACCAACCCCCTCGCGGAATTGACCCACAAACGCCGACTATCAGCCCTTGGTCCTGGCGGTTTGACCCGCGAACGCGCAGGGTTTGCAGTCCGGGATATTCACCCATCCCACTACGGACGTATTTGCCCGATTGAGACACCCGAAGGTCCCAACGCGGGTTTGATTGGTTCCTTGGCAACCCATGCCAGAGTTAACCAATATGGATTTTTGGAAACACCTTACCGTCAAGTTGAAAATGCGAAAGTACGGCTAGACTTGCCCGTAATTTACATGACTGCCGACGAAGAAGACGACTTACGGGTGGCAGCAGGTGACGCGATGACCGATGAAAACGGTTATTTGAAAGGGATAGTACCCATCCGTTACCGTCGGGAGTTCTCGACAACAACCCCCGAACAGGTAGACTGCGTGGCGGTATCTCCAGTCCAGATTGTATCGGTTGCCACCAGCATGATTCCTTTCCTGGAGCATGATGACGCAAACCGGGCACTGATGGGTTCCAACATGCAACGGCAGGCAGTACCCCTACTCAGACCAGAACGTCCTTTAGTGGGAACTGGTTTAGAAGCACAGGCAGCGCGGGACTCCGGGATGGTAATTGTCTCCCGTACCGATGGTGATGTAACCTACGTTGATGCTACGGAGATTCGTGTGCGTCCACGACCGAAAGTGATGGAAGGGGAAGCCCCCAGATTCAACCCGCCAGAATTAAGAGAGCTTAAATATTACCTTTCCAAATATCAGCGATCGAACCAAGATACCTGTTTAAACCAGAAGCCCTTGGTGCGGATGGGTGAAAAGGTAGTGGCAGGGCAGGTTTTGGCAGATGGTTCTTCTACCGAAGGTGGAGAATTAGCCCTCGGACAAAACATCATCGTCGCCTACATGCCTTGGGAAGGGTACAACTACGAAGACGCGATTTTGATTTCCGAGCGTTTGGTACAGGAGGATATTTACACCTCGATTCACATTGAAAAATATGAAATAGAGGCAAGACAAACCAAACTAGGACCAGAAGAAATCACCCGTGAAATTCCCAACGTTGGTGAAGATGCCTTGCGTCAGTTGGACGAACAAGGGATTATCCGGATTGGGGCTTGGGTAGATGCTGGGGATATTCTCGTTGGTAAAGTCACCCCTAAAGGAGAATCGGACCAACCACCCGAAGAAAAATTGTTAAGAGCAATTTTCGGTGAAAAAGCGCGGGATGTGCGGGATAACTCATTGCGTGTCCCCAACGGAGAAAAAGGTAGAGTCGTTGATGTGCGGCTGTTTACCCGCGAACAAGGTGACGAATTACCACCTGGTGCCAATATGGTAGTGCGGGTATATGTAGCCCAAAAACGGAAAATACAAGTCGGTGATAAAATGGCTGGTCGTCATGGTAATAAAGGGATTATTTCCAAGATATTACCGGCGGAAGACATGCCTTACCTCCCCGATGGTGGCACCGTTGATATCGTCCTCAATCCTCTGGGTGTACCGAGCCGGATGAACGTAGGACAGGTCTTTGAGTGCATGTTAGGTTGGGCTGGTCATCACTTAGGCGTGCGGTTCAAGATTACCCCCTTCGATGAAATGTACGGCGAAGAATCCTCACGTGCGATCGTCCACGGCAAATTACAAGAAGCACGGGATGAAACTGGTAGAGATTGGCTATACAACCCCGACAATGCTGGCAAAATTATGGTTTACGACGGTCGGACAGGGGAACCCTTTGACCGTGCAATAACAGTTGGCGTAGCTTACATGCTCAAACTTGTACACTTAGTAGACGATAAAATCCACGCTCGTTCTACCGGACCTTACTCGCTGGTTACGCAGCAACCCTTGGGTGGTAAGGCACAACAAGGTGGTCAGCGCTTCGGAGAAATGGAAGTATGGGCACTCGAAGCCTTCGGTGCAGCATATACATTGCAGGAGTTGTTGACAGTAAAATCCGACGACATGCAAGGACGTAACGAAGCTTTGAATGCGATCGTGAAAGGCAAGGCAATTCCGCGACCAGGAACACCGGAGTCGTTCAAGGTATTGATGCGCGAGTTGCAATCGTTAGGTTTGGATATTGCCGTCCATAAGGTTGAGACTCAGAATGATGGTAGTTCGCTTGATGTCGAAGTCGATTTGATGGCAGACCAATCAGCGCGTCGTACACCTCCTCGTCCAACTTATGAGTCCCTATCCCGCGATTCAGTCGAAGAAGACGAGTAAAAAAATAGTTAGGAGTGGGGGTGAGGGCTTAGGGATTGAAATTTTCTTTCTTCTAATTCATCACTCTCAACTCCTAACTCTGACAACTAAATACTCCTCACAACGCACTAATAAAAGCGTGTGTTTAAAGTAGCTCTTTAAGTAAG
This sequence comes from Brunnivagina elsteri CCALA 953, assembly GCF_002289455.1. GTDB lineage: Bacteria > Cyanobacteriota > Cyanobacteriia > Cyanobacteriales > Nostocaceae > Brunnivagina > Brunnivagina elsteri. The sequence goes on along the minus strand of NZ_NTFS01000004.1, from coordinate 10,514 downwards.
AACTCAGTAATAAAAAACATGAGACCAGGTCAAAACAACCAATTTGATTACGTCAAAATCGGCTTGGCATCGCCCGAACGGATTCGAGTTTGGGGTGAGAGAACGTTACCTAACGGTCAAGTAGTCGGGGAAGTTACCAAGCCAGAAACTATTAATTACCGGACTCTCAAACCGGAAATGGATGGGCTTTTTTGCGAGCGTATTTTTGGTCCTGCGAAGGATTGGGAATGTCATTGCGGTAAGTATAAGCGCGTTCGTCACCGTGGTATCGTTTGCGAACGTTGCGGTGTGGAAGTTACGGAATCACGAGTGCGTCGCCACCGGATGGGCTACATTAAACTGGCGGCTCCTGTAGCTCACGTTTGGTATCTCAAAGGTATTCCCAGTTATATTGCCATCCTGCTGGATATGCCTTTGCGGGATGTGGAGCAAATTGTATATTTCAATTCCTATGTGGTTCTCAGTCAGGGCAACGCTGATACTTTAAGTTATAAGCAACTCCTAAGTGAAGACCAGTGGTTGGAAATTGAAGACCAGATTTATGCTGAAGATTCCCAATTAGTTGGAGTCGAGGTGGGGATTGGTGCAGAAGCACTACTACGCTTACTCGCTGATATTAATTTAGAGCAGGAAGCTGAAAATCTTCGCGAGGAAATTGGCACTGCAAAGGGACAGAAACGAGCAAAGTTGATTAAGCGGTTGCGGGTAATTGACAACTTTATCGCCACTGGTTCCAAACCAGAATGGATGGTAATGACGGTAATTCCCGTGATTCCTCCCGATTTGCGCCCAATGGTGCAGTTAGATGGTGGACGGTTTGCCACAAGCGACTTAAATGATTTATATCGGCGCGTGATTAACCGTAACAACCGTTTGGCAAGACTGCAAGAAATTCTCGCACCAGAAATTATTGTCCGTAACGAAAAACGGATGCTGCAAGAAGCCGTTGATGCGTTGATAGATAACGGTCGTCGTGGACGGACTGTAGTTGGTGCAAATAACCGTCCATTGAAGTCCCTGTCAGACATTATCGAAGGTAAGCAAGGTCGTTTCCGGCAGAACTTACTCGGTAAACGGGTTGACTATTCCGGTCGTTCTGTCATCGTCGTTGGTCCAAAATTACATATCCACCAGTGCGGATTGCCAAGAGAAATGGCGATCGAATTATTCCAACCGTTTGTAATTAATCGGTTGATTCGCAGTGGGATGGTAAATAACATCAAAGCGGCGAAAAAACTCATATCACGGGCTGATCCACAGGTTTGGGATGTTCTCGAAGAAGTAATCGAAGGACACCCTGTGATGCTGAATCGTGCGCCGACACTTCACCGTTTGGGTATTCAAGCATTCGAGCCGATTTTGGTGGAAGGTCGAGCAATTCAACTGCACCCACTAGTCTGTCCGGCGTTTAACGCCGACTTTGACGGCGACCAAATGGCAGTACATGTTCCCCTATCATTGGAATCCCAGGCTGAAGCACGGTTGTTGATGTTGGCTTCTAATAATATTTTGTCTCCTGCAACTGGTAAGCCAATTATTACCCCTAGCCAAGACATGGTTTTGGGTGCTTATTACCTAACCGCAGAAAATCCCGGTGCAACCAAAGGTGCTGGAAAATATTTTGGGTCTTTAGATGATGCAATTATGGCTTTTGAACAGGGGCAAATCGACTTACATGCCTATGTATTCGTTAGATATGATGGCGAAGTTGAATCCCCTGAAGCTGATTTGGAGCCATTGCAAGAGACTAAAAATGAAGATGGCACAGTCACCAAAATGTATAAATTCCGTCGCGTCCGCCTAGATGCTCAGGGAAATTTGATGACTCAATATATACGTACTACTCCGGGTCGCGTTATCTACAATAAAGCGATTCAGGAAGCATTAGCAACTTAGGGAATCGGAATCGGGTATGGGGCAAAGCGCATAGGAAGAGATTTCTGTTGCTGATTGCCCTATTCTGCGGCTGACCGCAGAGCGAAAGCGTTCCCATTGCCCATTATTTCCCCAATGCCCGTAGCCCAATCGCTAATGACTAAAGGATTAATGACAAATGACTAATGAAAAAATGGTTTTCCGGAATCGTGTAGTTAACAAGGGTCAACTACGAAACTTGATTTCTTGGGCGTTTACCCAGTACGGATCGTCACGGACGGCGGTAATGGCAGATAAGCTCAAGGCTTTGGGTTTCCGCTACGCAACAAAGGCTGGGGTTTCCATCAGCGTTGATGATTTGATGGTGCCTCCATCGAAACGGAGTTTGCTTGATGCGGCGGAGGATGATATTCGCGCCACAGAGGAGCGCTACCAACGGGGTGAGATTACTGAGGTTGAGCGTTTCCAGAAAGTAATTGATACATGGAACGGAACTTCTGAAGCCCTGAAAGATGAGGTAGTTAAGCACTTTGAAAGTACTGACCCCCTCAACTCGGTATACATGATGGCGTTTTCTGGAGCGCGGGGTAATATTTCCCAGGTACGTCAGTTGGTGGGAATGCGTGGGTTGATGGCTAATCCCCAAGGGGAAATCATTGACTTACCAATTAAAACGAACTTCCGTGAAGGTTTGACTGTAACTGAATATATTATTTCTTCCTATGGTGCGAGAAAAGGCTTGGTTGATACTGCTCTGCGTACAGCCGACTCTGGTTATCTAACTCGCCGTCTGGTTGACGTATCCCAGGACGTAATTATTCGGGAAATTGATTGCGGAACGATGCGGGGTATTCCCATTCAGCCAATGAGAGACGGTTCTAAGGTTTTGATGACCCTAGCGACTCGCTTGATGGGACGGGTTGTCAATGTAGACATAGTGCATCCCAAGACAGGGGAAATTATTGCGGTTCGCAACACCGCGATTTCCGAGGAATTAGCCAACGAGATCGAAAAAGCTGGTGTTGAAGAAGTGATGGTGCGATCGCCCCTGACTTGCGAAGCTGCGCGATCGGTTTGCCGACACTGTTACGGTTGGAGTTTGGCACATGCCAAAATGGTTGACTTGGGTGAAGCTGTGGGAATTATCGCCGCTCAAAGTATTGGCGAACCTGGAACCCAGTTAACCATGCGGACTTTCCACACCGGGGGTGTATTCACCGGGGAAGTTGCGAAACAAGTGCGATCGGAGACTAACGGGACTGTAAAGATTCCTCGCAAGTTACGCACCCGTCCTTTCCGTACCCGCCACGGTGAAGATGCATTATTTGTGGAAATGAACGGCATCGTCACTGTTGACAACAGCGAAACGGGTATCAAAGAAGTTGAGCTTACTCAAGGTTCTACACTTTATATTACAGACGGTCAAAAGGTCAAAGTTGGGCAGCTGATCGCGGAAGTTGCACTGGGTGGAAGAACTACACGTATAAGTACTGAGAAAGCTGTAAAAGATGTAGCGTCAGACTTGGCGGGTGAAGTCAAGTTCTCAGATGTTGTTGCCGAGCAAAAAACCGACAGGCAGGGAAATACAACAACTACAGCCGCTAAAGGTGGATTGATTTGGATACTCTCAGGCGATGTCTATAATTTACCACCGGGAGCAGAACTCGTTGTCAAAGAAGGTGATAGTGTCGTAACTAATGGTGTGTTGGCTGAAACCCAGTTAACAACAGTTCACGGTGGTGTAGTTCGCTTGCCGGAAGTGCAACCAGGCAAGAATACTAGGGAAATTGAAATTATTACTGCATCGGTAGTACTTGACCAGGCAACGGTGACGGCACAAAGTACTCAAGGTCGGAATAATTACTTGGTGACTACGATTAACAATCAAGCCTTTAACCTTAGAGCTACCCCAGGGACGAAAGTACAAAACGGTCAGGTTGTCGCCGAATTAATCGACGATCGCTACCGGACTACAACAGGTGGTTTGCTCAAATTTGCTGGTGTGGAAGTTCAGAAGAAAGGTAAGGCAAAGCAAGGTTATGAGGTCGTACAAGCTGGTAGCTTGCTATGGATTCCCGAAGAAACCCATGAAGTTAACAAAGATATTTCGCTATTGCTAGTTGAAGATGGTCAATTTGTCAATGCTGGTGATGAAGTTGTTAAAGACATCTTCTGCCAAAATAGCGGCGTAGTCGAAGTGACTCAGAAAAACGACATTCTGCGGGAAGTCGTGGTGAAGCCGGGTGAACTACTAATGCTCGATAATCCCGAAGCTGTCATGGGACGTGATGGTACATTTGTACAACCGGGCGAAGAGTTGATGGGACAAGTTGTCACCGAACTGCGTTACATCGAGTATGTTGAATCTCCCGAAGGTCCAGCATTGTTGAGTCGTCCGGCTGTCGAGTTTAAAGTTCCCGAACAACCAGATGTGCCATCAACAACATCAGTAAGTCAGCAAACTGGACGTTCGATTCAATTGCGTGCAGTACAACGCTTGCCGTATAAGGATTCTGAGCGGGTCAAATCTGTTGAAGGTGTCGAGCTACTACGTACTCAGTTGGTATTGGAAATCGAGCAAGAAGCCGACCATGACCATAGCGCCTCACCATTAGCAGCCGATATCGAGCTAGTTCCGGATGAGGAAGACCCAGATATTCAACGCTTGCAACTGGTTATTTTGGAATCCCTGGTAGTTCGTCGCGATATTTCTGCGGATGCAACCCAAGGTAGTACGGAAACCAACCTCGAAGTTGAGGAAGGAATGACAATTGCTCCGGGAGCAGTCGTTGCCCGGACTCAAATCCTTTGTAAAGAAGGGGGTGTAGTCAGGGGTATCCAGAAGGGGACGGAGGCTGTACGTCGTTGTTTGGTGCTGCGAAATAGTGATGTACTAGTTACACACTGCAAGAATCAACCCAAGGTAAAAGTTGGCGACTTAATTGTTGAGGGTAGCGAAATTGCTACTGGTGCCGTAGCTGAAGAATCTGGGCAAATTGTCGAAGTTTCTAGCGGTGCTGGAACTGGTGGGGGTGACTCAGCTTTGGCAACCCAAAAACACACGGTGAAAACCCGTATTGGTCGTCCTTACCGCGTCAGCCCTGGTGCAGTGCTGCAAATTGAAGATAGTGGCTTGGTACAACGGGGTGATAACTTGGTGCTGCTGGTGTTTGAGCGTGCCAAAACTGGGGACATCATCCAAGGTTTGCCAAGAATCGAAGAATTGCTCGAAGCTCGGAAGCCAAAAGAAGGTTGTATTCTAGCAAGACGTAGCGGTGAAGTTAAGATTGTTTATAGTGATGGAGATGAAGCGATCGCAATTAAAGTGATCGAAGCAAATGGCGTTGTCACCGAATACAACCTTGGACCCGGACAAAACTTGAATATTTCCGATGGGCAGCAAGTAGAAGCCGGACAAACCATGACTGATGGTCCTTCTAACCCTCACGAGATTTTGGATTTGTTCTTTAGTCTCGGTCATGAAGATGGTATTTATGCTTGTGCGAGTATTGCACTACAGGAAGTACAAAGTTTCCTCGTCAACGAAGTCCAATCGGTATACCAATCCCAAGGTATTGATGTTGCCGACAAACACATTGAAGTTATCGTTCGTCAGATGACATCGAAGGTGCGGGTTGATGATGGTGGAGACACAACAATGCTCCCTGGTGAGTTGGTGGAATTGCGACAAATCGAGCAAGTTAACGAAGCAATGTCGATTACTGGTGGTGCGAGGGCGCAATATACGCCAATGCTACTCGGTATTACTAAGGCATCTTTGAATACCGATAGTTTTATCTCCGCCGCATCTTTCCAAGAAACTACAAGGGTACTTACTGAAGCTGCGATCGAAGGAAAATCAGATTGGTTGCGCGGTTTGAAGGAAAACGTAATTATCGGACGTTTAATTCCTGCGGGTACGGGTTTCAATGCTTACGATGAACCTACTATTGTTGATGACTACTCCACTGAACTAACCAGCAGTGTTTTAGATGAGGTTGACGACCCACTCGATATGGTACTCGACGATCGCACGGCTCGTAACTATAATTTGGATTCGCCTACTCTTGGTGTTCCCGATGCAACTTTTGGTGTTAGTGCTAGACGTAGTGGCGCTATTATCGAGGAAGATGATTACATGGTTCCTGAAGTTAGCGACCTCGTTGATGAAGATGATTACGAGGAAGTTGATGATGCTGATGTGGATGATGTAGATATAGATGTTGATGATGATTTTTAAGTAGGAAGCTAGGAGTTAGAATTAAATTTAAACTGCGGTTTTAGTTTAATTGTTTGATAACTTGCTCATAACTACTAGTCATCTTAATGTCAGCAAAAAAAGCGTTCCTAATATTAGTTAGGGACGCTTTTTTGGTATTTATTCAAAAGTTGCGATCGTATCCTTGTCGATGCAACGAGCAATTAACTTGACTAACGGCAAAACGCAGCGCGGCAGACAACCTCGGCATCCCCACCCCACTCACTTTTGTCCGTCTGCTACAGTGACCTGTTTGCTGGCTTTACCTGTTCTTTGATACCAGCTATAAGTTCGCCCGACAACTTCCGCAAATTGGATTAAGACTAAGATTGTGAGGGATAATTCTGTTCTTCTGCCCACAATTGAGGCATTGTCTAACTGGATATATATCACCTCCAAGTACATCACCTGGAAGCTCTGCAATTACTTCATTAGCTCGTTCTAAATTGCGAGAAAAGTATTTATCAGGAACTTGAATGAATTCTTCTCTTAGTTCAAATAAAACTGTATTTGTTGCTAAGACTGCTTTTTCAAATTCTACTAAGGACTTGTGTGTTGGATTGTCATCAATGTCCCACATTAGCGTATATAAACACTGCTGGAGCCTAATTGCTAGACGTAGAATATCTTTCTCTGCCTCATCGAGAGCATGTTGTTTAGTCGAATCATGGATTTGTTGTTTGCTTTTCTCAGAATATTCATTGTATTTTTTCTCTAAGTTTGAATATTTGGTTGAAATATCGTTAGCAACTTGCCTGTGATGCTTTGCAGCTTGTCGATCTTTTTCACCAGCAGCATGAGTAGCAAAAGCAGCAGAGGCAGCACCGACCGCAGCACCAACAAGAGGTAAAATAAAAAACATAGCTTTACCTAACTCAATTATTTACGCAGAGGGAATAGAGTCCTGAGAGCCAAGCAATGCCTTACTACCAACTGGACTAACTCCTAACGATTTGGCAATAGCGGCTGACTCAAGATATCTTTTTAATGCTCCTTCAACACCAGTTTCAATCGGTCGATTTGAAATCTCAGTGTTTAGCGCTTGAGCATTATCCAAAAACGCTAGATTTTTGGTGTGTTCGTATAAAAGCTCATTTTCAACCTCTTTGAGATAGTTTAGATCGCGCTGAGTTAGTGATTTATAATATTCTTTCGTTTGATTCTTATGGTCATCAAGAATCTTGAAGAATTCATAAACCATGCCTGCACCACCCACAGCTAACAGAACAGGAGAAACTGCTGTTAACGCTAGAGCAACAGGAGGACAAGCTGTAGCAACTGCTGTGACCGTAAAAGCTGTTGCAGCACCAACCCCTCCTCCAATAGCAGTTTCTTTGACTGTTTCCATAGCTGCATCCTGAGGCGATATTTCTCCTCGCATAACTCGCAGCGCATTCCTGAGCATGGAAAAAGGAGCAGTTGTAATCGCACCGATTACTGCTCCTTTGGGCGCAGCTTGTAGACCGGACTTTAACGCGCCAGTTAAATTGTCAATTTTTACTTTGACATCAATCCGCTTTTGCTCTTGCCGAGTCATTTGCTGATCGCCACGAGCACGATTCGCAGCTTTGTTTTCCCATTTAATATTATCTGGATGGCTTGAGCCACCTTTGCTGTGAGGTGTTACATGACTGGCATCCTTGTCTGCAAGATACTCTTTGACTTTGGAAGCAGCGGATTGACCGTCAACGCCTGCACGTTGAGATGGCGGTATTTTGTCAATCATCTGTTGAGTTTGAGCGTCACCTCGTCCCAGACCACTACGTATTCCACCTCTCTTCAAATGCCCCAACTTTTCTGGAGTGTACTGCTTAATGTCGTCCCTCAGGGCGTGACGAACTTGGGTGCTAGCAGCAGCATTAGTAGCGGAATTACGTTGAGAATCGTCTGACATGATTTTAGTATGAGAAGTGTAAAAAGAAACTCAGTAAATATATTCCTCCTATTATGCAATAACGTTTTACGGAACGGCAACCGCATGATTGTCAGCAAACAAAAACCTTACAACAACTTGATATTCAGGACTATATAGATAGCCTTTCTGTACTGTCCCTACCCAAATATGAAGCAGTTCAAAGTCGAGTTGAGCAGTAACCGTGATGCGGTTATGCTCACTTGCAAATTAGATTTCAGCCTTATCATTGGCACTACTCTACGAGAATGCGAAGCAACTACCGCGTTTTGAAGGTAAAGTCGCGATCGCATGGACTCATTTTTAGCTTAATACCTTGCGATCGCGGAGCATGTCCGCTTCGGATTTCTATAGTTCTCAAGGTAGATGAGGTTTATAAACGCAATGCCCTCTAATTGTTGATGGTGATTTCAATCTGTTTGGGCTGATAATCTCCACTACCTAACTTATTGGCACAAAAACCAGTATCACGCACCTGTTTTGGTTCTATTGTCATTCCCCAATTTAGAGGATTAACAACATATTCACTCTTTCCTTGTTGTTTAAAAGTACCATTCCAAGAATTATTAATTGCAGCATTATTCATGTTAAATTTAAGCTGCCAATTATTAATTTTACTACTGCTGGTATTTTCCACTTTGAAAATGACGCAAAACCCGGATTCCCAATCTGAATCTATTTTGCTGGTCACTTGTATTTGCTTAGATGAAGAAGAAGCAGAAAGTGAGGAAGATGGAGGAGATGATAAAGATGGAGGAGGTGATAAAGAGGATGGAGAAGGGGAAGAATTTTTGGAGAATGGGGCTTTTCCCGCTTGTATTGGCTGTATAGTCGGCATTATTGCTACTGGTGCTACTGGTGGTGGGGTGAATTTTACAGGCAATATTTTAGACAGTAATACTTGCTTTGGTGCATCAATCGATTTCCAATCATCAAGTAAAATTCCACCTGTGTCGGAACTGTTAGGATTCCAACTCCAATAGGCAAAGTTTAAGTTTTTATCGCGAATATAATTGACAAACTGGTTTTGCCAAATCCCTTCTTTAGATTTGCTGTCAACAAGTCTACCGCCAAATTCCCCAATCCAGATGGGAGCAATTTTTTGACGAGCAATATAATAAAAACCCGTTTCCCAACGTTGTGTCAGATTTTTGGGAAAGCTTTTATCATCAAAATACGGCTTTTTATGTACACCTTCACCGTATTCGTGGGGAGAATAAACTAACTTATTCCGTTTTGATAAGCGAACTGGGTAGCGTTTGACACCTTCTAAATTTCCACCCCACCAATGATGGGTAAGTTTTTGTCCGGGAACGTTGTTCTCGATTCCTTCGATGACGATTAGCCAGTTAGGGTTTATACCAAGAATTGCATTCCCTGCCCGTTCCGCAGCTAATCGCCAGTCGGTTGCCAGATTGTTAGTACCCCAACTAGCTTTACCGTGGGGTTCATTTTTCAAATCCGCACCAACTATATTTTTTTGCTTCTTGTAACGTCGTGCTAGCATCTGCCAAGTATCAATCCAGTCGGCTTCGCTAAAACCATCACCGTACCAAAGTTCGGGAATACGCTTGTCGTTGAGACGATGGCTATCAAGTATAACCAGCAATCCTTTGCGATCGGCTTCTTGAACTACTAAGTCCATGATTTCCAAGGGGGTTTTTCCCTGAAGCTCTTTGTTGCTGCCGATGGTGTAGTCTATCCCAGAAGCACTTTTGCTACGTAAAGCTTCAACTGAGTATGGTAAACGGATGAGGTTGTATCCCAAGCTTTTGATTTGGGCAAGCATCTCTTTGTAATCCCGTTTCCACAATCCATGAGGTGCGTGGGTTTCGACTTCCATCCCAAACCAATTTACACCTCGGAATAATACGGTTTTTCCCTGGGCATCAACAATTTTTGCACCACTGGTTGATAGTGGTAGCTGGATTACTTCAGATGCCAAGACAGCATTGCTTGTGTTGTCAATCGGTAATCTTGCCAAAAATCCACCCAAGAATACAACTAACGCTACAGAAAGTACGAACAGCCGTTGGTAAAACTGAATTCTTCGCCGTTTCATTTTTGGGATAAATGGCATAAATTTTCACTGTGGTTGGGGAACTGGCTTTTGAGGGAACAATCCTATAACATCCATTTGTTAATCAATCGGCGATACTTTTCTATCATATCCGCCACAAATAGACTCGTCATCTTGAGACTATTTAAGCAGTGGATAACTACTATTGATTGCCGAATTGGCAGAGATAGTGATTAATGGTTATAATTCCACAATCACCTCTCTAAAATTTTTAAATAGTTTCATTTTATGTATATTTGTTTCATAGTCATTTGATGTTATGTACCAATCCTATTTGAGTTCTGAAAATTATCGAACTGCCATAGATATGGATTATTTTTTGTAGAGTATAAGACTAATCAAAACCAAGATAGGAAGGAAAGATTAGGACTATTATATTAAAAAAAATT
>NZ_NTFS01000399.1 GCF_002289455.1 Brunnivagina elsteri CCALA 953 | reverse complement strand
CCTCGCACCTATGAGTCATGATGAATTGTATAGTGCGATCGTTTCCCCTGCCGCACGAATGCAAATTAAGCTTGAAGATGGATTGACTAATCAGTTCATTAGTGCAGTCTGTGGACATGCGGGAAGATTACCTTTATTAGAATTCACTTTGACCCAATTATGGGAGAAACAATGTCAGGGAGTACTAACAAATTCAGCTTACACAGAAATTGGTGGAGTTGAAGAAGCTTTAGCAAATCACGCAGAAACCGAATATGGGATTCTTGGGGAAATTGACCGAAATCGCGCACAACGAATATTTATGCAGTTGGTACAATTGGGTGATGGTTGCGAACCTACTCGTAGACTGGCAATGCGTGAGGAAGTCAAAGAAGAAAACTGGGATTTGGTAACTAGGTTAGCATCTTCGCGCTTGGTGGTGACAAATCGCAATGAATCGACTTGTGGGGAAACCGTAGAAATAGTCCATGAAGCATTGGTACGGAATTGGGGAAGATTGAAATATTGGATACAAGTAGATGGGGAATTTCGTCACTGGCAAGAACAATTACGCTTGGGGATTCGGCAATGGGAAAAGAGTAATCGGGATAACGGGGTATTGTTGCGAGGAAAACCACTAGCAGATGCAGAACATTGGCAAAATCAGCGATTGGAAGAATTGAGTACAAGCGATCGCAATTTTATCAATGCAAGTTTAGATTTACGACAAGGCAAATTAAATAAGCAAAAACGCAATCGACGTTTAACTATTTTTGGTTTGAGTGTTGGTTTGGTATTATCTTTGATATTAGCTGGGTATGCATTACGACAATCGCGACGGGCACAGGTAAATGAAGTTTTAGCAGTAGAAAAATCCTCACAAGCATTACTAGCATCAAACAATCGTTTGGATGCACTTGTGGAAGCAATGGCAGCTTGGCAAAAATTTCGGAGCTTAAATTTAGGCTTAAATTTAGTTGGGGATGACGCAAAAGACGCAGAAAAATCACTGAAAGCGACTTTGCAAAATGCCGTATATAGTGCTTCTTTACTTCAACATGTGAATACCAACTTTGCCGAATTCAATCGTTTATCTGACTTTAAAGCAGCAGTTTATGCAGTTGCTTACAGTCCTAACAATCAATTAATCGCCACAGGAAGTGCTGACAAAAGCGTAAAATTATGGGGACAGGATGGTAAACTACTCGCAAATCTTCCAGGACACAAAGGTACTGTTTGGGGAGTTGCATTTAGTCCTGATAGTAAAACCCTTGTCTCAGTCAGCGATGACAAAACAGTCAAAGTTTGGGGATTGGATGAGTTTGGCAAATATAAGCAATTGCGAAGTTGGAATGATGACGCGGAAATTTACACAGTTTCCTTCAACCCAAATCAGCAAATTATTGCCACAGGGGGAAAAAATAAAACAGTAAAAATATGGAAACTTGATGGTACTTTAATTACTCAACTTAAAGGTCATACAGCAGCCATACGGGCAGTCAAATTTAGTCTAGATGGTAATTTTATCGCTTCTGGAAGTGAAGATGGCACAGTCAAAATTTGGCAGAGTGATATTACAGCATCAAAAACTAACAAAACCAATTACCAGCTTTTATATACCTTAAAACACCAAAGTGCAGTGAGAACAATTGCATTTAGTCCAGATGGAGAAATAATTGCCACTGCTGGAGCTGATAAAGTCATTAAACTGTGGCAAACATCCGACGGGAAATTATTGAATAGCTTGAATGGACACAACGATACAGTTTACAACATCGCTTGGAGTCCCAACGGTCAAACCCTAGTATCTGCCAGTCAAGACAAAACCATCAAACTTTGGCAACAGGATGGAAAATTACAAAATACCCTGAAAGCACATACCGATAGAATTTATGCGATCGCATTTAGTCCCAACAGTCAAAGTATGGCATCAGGAGGACGCGATCGCGCTGTTAAACTCTGGAAAACAGAGAAAAACTTGCTCACTGCATTCAATGGACATCAAGATAATGTCTGGGGAGTTGAATTTAGTCCAGATGGGAAAATTTTAGTTTCAGGAAGTAGCGACAAAACAATTAGAATTTGGAAATCCGACGGTACTTTAATTAATACTTTTATAGGACATCAAGATAAGGTTTATACAGTTGCATATAGCCCAAAAAGTGAAATGATTGCTTCTGGAAGTCTGGATAAAAGTATTAAATTATGGAAACCAAATGGAGAATTAATTAAAACCTTAGAAAATGCCCATGAACGTTGGGTAAGTAGTATTGTATTTAGTCCCGACGGTGAAATATTTGCATCATCTGGTCGAGATAATGACATTAAGATATGGAAAAAAGATGGTACTCAAATTACAACTTTAAAAGGACATACAAAACAAGTAAATCGACTTGCCTTTAGTTCAGATGGAAAAATTTTAGTTTCAGGAAGTAGCGACAAAACAATTAGAATTTGGAGTCGAGAAGGAATACCACTTCGTACCCTTAAAAATGATAAAGATGGTCATCAAGACGAAGTTACCGGAATTGCCATTAATTCTAATGGTAAAACTATTGCCTCAACCAGTTTAGATAGAACCATCAAACTTTGGAAAACCGCAGATGGAAGTTTAATCAAAACCATCACAGGAAACAATCAACATACCGATGCCATCACCTCAATTACATTTAGTCCAGATGGAAAAATCATGGCTTCAGCGAGCATCGATAAAACCATCAAATTTTGGAAATCCGATGGTACATTTCTGACAACATTAAAAGCCCATAACGACGGAGTAACCCAACTTAAATTTAGTTCTGATAGTAAAAAACTGGTTTCTGCAAGTAACGATAACACAGTGATTTTGTGGGACTTAGATAAGGTTTTAGAATTAGAGAAATTACTCGCGTATAGTTGTGAATGGATAAGGGATTATATTAACACCAACCCAACAATAAACAATCAAAAAAATAGCACTTCTATTCAGCGAGTGAATAAATTATGCCGAAATAGCGACTTACTCAAGAAACCTGGTTTCTCTGAAAATCAATACATCTCAGTTGAATGAAATACAGTTGGCAATCGAGAATACCGTAGGGGAACCCACGGTTGTTTGCCCTTATTTATATTGTTTGCTGAACCCGATTCAATACTGCTCGGTTAAGCATTAATTCAGAAACCCGGATTCTTGCGAATCCCTTTGTAATAAGGTTTTAAATCAAATAGAAACCGGGTTTCTCTCATTAGCAAAACCTTATGCGAGCAGTATTAGAACCCGATTGCCTTATATCTTTAATTCAACACCAAAAGAAACCAGGTTTCTCCCTTTTCTAAGTGCTTTCTGGAGCAAAGGTTATTGATGTTTTTCCGTGGTGGGAAAAATCAGGTTTCCTGGTTTTTGGTACTGATTCAGATTTTCGTTAGGGAGAAACCCGATTTTTAGAGATAACCACATTTAGCCTAGTTAAAACTCAATCAAAAATCAATTGCAGTCCAATCAGGTTCACGATAATAACGTGTCATATCGTCAAACTTGCGTAATTCGGCACGATGAACCAAAAATTCTGGGGAATTTCCTAACCATTGTTGATTCAACTCCGAGAGCATTTCCGCAAACTTTTTCCGATCTAAATCTGGTGTAATATCACCGAAATATCCCAGGGTAATATGTGCAGTTAAATGATAGTTCTGCTCAATTCCCAAACCCATTAATTGGGAGTTTTGGTAAGTAGTGCGGCGAAAATTAAGAATCTGTTCGTAGCTACTTCGTTCTTGAGGAACCAAACAAACAGCGATCGCTCTCGGCATTAACATTACCCCTAGTATCGAAAAACGAATTGGACTTGGTTCACGTTTTGGGGATTGCTGAAACTGGGCAAAAATTTTGGCACAGCACGATCGCAAATCAGATTCATAATCGGGATTACGTGCGATCGCATCAAGATAAGCACTATCCCAAATCAAATCAGCTAAGGTTAAATGAAAACTTCCCGATGGTATGGGTAAAAACAATTGGGGATTGATTGGCAAATTTAATAGTTGCCCTTGGTACTCCTGCAATTGCTTATAAAAGCCAGCATTCTTGGTATCTTCCTCGCTTGGTGGAGTAATAATCGTATAACCAGGGAATGATGCAGCTTGTCGTTCCCCCGTGGCAGCTTTCTGGAACTTGTAAGACTCTTGAATATTTTGGACTTGAGCTTGATAAGCTTCTGGTAGAGTCATTCGCGCCAATCGATTCAAGTAAGTTTGAAAATCGTCATCCACCCTGTATTTACCTCGCACTGCTATATAAAACTGATAACACTTTGGATAAAGCCAAACATAAAAGCTTATTTTTTGCTTTTGACATAAACCCTCAAAGCTTATTTTAGGCAATGTTACCCAAATTGACAGAACGATGTAAAAACTGTATAGGTTTCTTGGTTTTACTTAACGCAGACAAAATTCCTAATTCCCTAGTACAGCAAGGCAAAAGAAATAAGGCAAAATAACCTTCTTAGCTATTCAGGATAGTATATTTATTTGCGCCAAGTTGTACTATGTTGTTGACTTAATAGGGTTCGGATCGGAAAATTAGCATTCCCAATTCCCTTTTTTCCCATTTGTAAGGAACTGTATTTGGGTAAATGAGCGTCATAGGGGACAATAAGAACCTGATACAGGTACTTTAATACTTACCTTTATCTGCAACAAAGATGCTTCTCCTCTTCCCAATTCAGGAGTTGTGAAGTTAAAAATGGGTTGGACATGTTTAAAATGATTCAACTATTATGCCTAGAACAGCCAGCGAATACGTAGTACACATGATGTTGGAAGGCGGACACAGGGAAGAAATCCGTTTTCAGACGATTCAGGAATTTCAGAAATGGTATAGCGGTGAATTGATGCCTAAAGCTGCTTCTGATGATTTTATTAGTGTACCGATCAAAAATATTCAGGGTGAATATATGGTTGTCCGTCCTTCCAAAGTCCTAGCAATTCGTGTCGAACCAATTTTTAGCTCTAGTGTCGAGCGATTCACGTAAACAATGAACAAAAAGTTTGCTTTACTTTCCTTGAGTCTAGGTATTGCTGCCCTGATACCATTTCTATCTGTTGTTGCTCAGGTGCCCAGTCTCCCTAGATTACCTAGCTTGCCCACACCTGACAACCCCCAAATCCCCCCACAACAGCTACCACCATCCCCTGAACCCGAATTAACTCCACCTCTAAAATTGATGGAGATGGATTTAAATTGTCAACCCGCTCGTGGTTGCTTAGGTTGGGATGAACAGTTATTTTGGAATCGAGGTAAAAAAGGCGATCGCACTGCCCTATTACAATCGATTGACTATAGTTTGCGCTATTTGAATACTCCAAGGGCTGCAACCCTATATCAAAATTATCCTGTACAAGGCATTACCTTAGAGCGGGTACGCAAAAGTTTACAACGGTTCCGACAATTGGTGGTGGCAGCAAAAACCCCAGCACAACTGCAAACTAAGGTTAGGAGAGAGTTTGCCTTTTATAAATCGATTGGTAATGACGGTAAAGGAACTGTCAAGTTCACTGCCTATTATGAACCAATTTTTACTGCCAGTCGAGTTCGTACTGCCCAATATAAATATCCCGTTTATGGGCTTCCCAAGGATTTCGATAAATGGGCAAAGCCACATCCAAAAAGGGTTGAATTAGAAGGTACGGATGGGTTGCAGGGGGATAAAAGTCAACTGCGTGGTTTAGAGATGCTTTGGTTTCGCGATCGCTTGGATGCCTACATGATTCACATCCAAGGTTCGGCACAAATCAAATTAACCAATGGCAAAGCTACAAGCATTGGCTTCGCTGGGGCAACTGAATACCCCTGGACGAGCATTGGTGGGGCATTAATCAAAGATGGCAAATTAACCCGGCAAAATGCCACCATGCCTGCTCTCATTGCCCATTTCAAGAAGAATCCCCAAGATTTAGATGTGTACTTACCCATTTATCGAAATCCTTGGGAAGCCCATAAACG
>NZ_NTFS01000398.1 GCF_002289455.1 Brunnivagina elsteri CCALA 953 | reverse complement strand
ACTCTCAACTACACCCCTAAATTCACAATAATATATTTTCGTGGAAAACTCCAGTTCTCAAAATGGACGAGGTTTAATTACACAGTTCCAATTGAATATTTTTAGTTGCAAGAGGAACGGAAACTGCCGGGATTTTCGCTAAAATACCCTTTTTCAGGGGTTCAGGACGTTCTGACCAAGGTAGGGAACCTTCGGGATGTAGGTAATATTTAGTTGCACAACTGAATACCCCGTCAACTTCTGCGGGGGTTAAATCGGGGGAAATATCGCCAAAAAGATACGTGTTTTTACCATGTGCAGCGAATGAAACTATACAAGAGCGATTACAAGCACTCATACATTCGACTGGTTGAATAACGAATTCTGGGTTTAATTGTGAATTGGAATAACCTGCTTGTAAGCGCTTGAGTAGCTTTTCGCCACCACTTTCACCGACACGCTTACCATTTTCCCACTTACTCGCACAAGTGGTACAAACAAAGATTGTATGTGCGCTCATCTATACCTCGTAGATTTAGCTGTTTTTTTGATTGTCGGCGGGCATTCTGACTGACAAGGTTAATATTTATCCTTGCTTACAGTTGCGGGACAGCGCCGGACTTACACCGGACTTTCCCCGTTAGAGTAAGCCACAAAATGAATGATTCTGTGTTGTCATGCTGAGGAACGAAGCATCTACGCGAGATTCTTCGTTCCTCAGAATGACATTGGGCATTTCTTTCTGTGGAGTTCTCTTACCTCTAGTGGTTGATAACCACCAGAACCGAAGTTATTTTGTATCTTAACACAAATGCAGTTTGCTGGCTATTGAGATTGCGATCGCTATTGAGATTGAGATGCTTCCTTCGTCAGCATGACAGTTTGGGGTTTGTAGTTTGGGGTTTGTAAGCTGTTCCGCATTTAAATCATAATAATCCAAATTATTATAATTATTGTGGGGTGGGCATCCCTGCCTGCCCCACAATAATTATAATTTAGGTGCTTTTTAGCTTAGCTTAGTTTGGGTTTTGTAATTTGGGGTTTTGTAATTGGGGTTTTGCCTCACAACAATCCGCGATAATGAATAAAGACTAAAATGACTGCCCATGAACCTAATGCAACTTTAATGGCAACTAACAAATTCAGTAAGGGGAGAATTCCACCGCTAAATAATGTACCTAATTCTCCATAAGGTAATTCCCATCCAGATAGGGTAATTACTGATAGAACAATAAAAACTAATACTGAAACTTTCTCCCATTTGGCGGCGTGCCAGCGTTTGTAAATTGCTTGCATCCATTCTGAGGAAGCGGTAATTGCTACTAAGCCAATGGCAGTTCCTCCGGCGACTCCAGCCGCGAAACCACCGCCAGGACTGAGATGTCCGCGAATACCTAACTCGATTCCCACCAATGCGGAAATGGTTGCACCCAACCGTGCTAATATAATTGATGGTCGGTCGGTGAAGTGATAAATAGCACAAAATGGTTTTTCATCTGCTAGCAAAAAACTGGCTCCTAAAATTGCGATCGTAAAAACTACAACTTCAAAAATTGTGTCATAAAGTCGATTCCTAAAAATGATACCGGAAACCGCATTTGGTACGCCACTATCTCGGACAACTGCTTCTACGATTGACATTGAAAATTCGTGTTCTGGATTGGGTACAAGTATCATTTTCACAAACAGCGCTATACCTGCGATAATATAGACCCATTTCATAGATGCTGTTCCTCTAATTTTGGTGTGCTGATATCTGGTATATTTACGTAGGTAAGAACTGTCCTTGGGGAGGAAAGTTCGGTTTGCATGATGTCATAGATGCGTTGAATCCGAAATGTGGAATTGAACTCGTGCTGTTCAATTCCTGATGTGGTACAGGTTCCGTGGATTTCTTTTTCGCTCAACGCTCGCTGCAAAGCTTGGATATCGGTATATGTGGAAACTTCCAACCGCATGTGGCGTTTTTTGAGAACTTTGCGGAAGTCAGCTAAGAGTTCCTGAAAATTCTCTTGATTTTCCCCATCTACAAGTACACCCAAACGCAACACCAGGGAGGAACGCACCGCTACGGCGTATAATGTAATTGCTAAGAGTGTACCCATCAAAGCTTCAGTTAAAGCCACATCTGCTGCTCCCAAAACCCCATAAACCAAAGCCGCGATCGCACCTAATATTCCCCGCATCGCCAAAGCATGGTATGGGTTAACTTGCAGCACCACCAAAAAGGCTGTTAAGGGCAGCAGGGCAACGATAATATAGATATAAATATCAGGATGGTTCATTGCTATTATTATCCTCCGCACTGGAACAGTAGGCTAGCACGTACCCCAGCATGGTGTTCCACATTCCTAAGGAGATGATAGCAAGGATGAGTAGGGGGGTTTCATCGGGTATTTTCAGTAATAATCCAAACACAATTGCAATGGAACCCAGGGTATCGGCAACGGAAAGGCTATGAAGTTTAAATAATACCGAGCGCTTACCTAAGAGGGGAAATGTACCCCAAAACCAGAAAAAGATACCGATGAATATGCAGGCATAACTAATTATGTCGATCATACTTCCCTCATCCGTTTGAGAATATGTGCTAACAGCATCAACGAAGCATTACCCACGCTCAAAATAATTACTGCAACTACACCAATCATCCAATCATCCCGGAAAACAGATACAACTAGGGCAATCACGGCTGTTTTGGTGGAAATACTCGCAAAAGCCAGCATGGTTTGCCAGATATTTTCATCCTTCCAAGCTTCGTAAATGGGGATAAGCATGGCTAAAATCATGGTGATGAGAATGGCGTTATTCATGAATTACTTGCCCTCCGTCGTACCCGATGAACTTCGTAATAACCATCTTGGTTGTATTTTTTAACAATTGTTTTCGGGGTAAACGTAATCAGGAAAATATCCAGGAAAACTAATTTAGGCGATCGCTTGGGTTGGACTCGCTCCAAAATTACGTCTTCGTGTTGATGGGGACGAATGATAATTTCCACTGCTTCCATATAAGCTTGGGGAATCGCCATGATGATTTTACCTAGCATCTGGAGCCAATCTTTAAAGGTTTCGCGGGATGGATAGCCACGGGGTAAAATCAAAGCAATAATTATACCAATGATGATATTTGCCACACTTAAATCGGAGGTAAGCAAAAACCAGATGGTTAGTCGTAAGGTCAAATCTCCAATCAAATGTTTAATCATGCCATCACCATCCAGAAAAGTACCACTAAACTTAGGCACATTACCCCAACTAGATGCTCGAATTTCTCGATTTCGCGGGGTAATTTCCAAGTTACACGTTTAAATATGAACCAATAAGCCAACCATCCCAAAGCAATGATTCCCAGGGGTTTACCTACATTCTCTATGCTATAAGCTTCGTAATACACAGCATTAGCGACAATTAATCCACCCAACAAAATTACCACTGCTGTCCAAAAACCCGGTTTTGCTGGCTCTCCTTTCCCATGTGGTAAAAAGATGAATTTAGCAAACGATATGGAGGTTCCCACAGCAGCAATATTCATCCCAATTACTTGCCAGGGAAGAAGATTTTTTGTAGTTAATACTTTTGCCCCAAACCCTGCCAACAAGGGAAATCCGGATATGGAAAAGCTAGCTATAACTAAAGCAATCCAAATCGGGGTATGAATTGGTTGCTGTTGTAGTTCCTTGAAGCTGCGACTGGGTAAATTACCTGTAATCAAAAACAGTGCTGATTTTACTAAACCATGTGTTAGGGCATAAAAACCCCCCACATCAGGAACAGCCATAATCCAGCCTAACTGGGAAATTGTACTGAAAGCTAACAGCCGTTTTGTATCCTTTTCAAATACGGCATAGAATACCCCTAAAAGGGCTGTTGCCATTCCAAAGAGACGGATGAGGGGATCTAGTTCCTCCACAATTAATGCACAGCGAATAAGGGGATAAACCCCAGCTTTCACCACAACTCCCGACAACAAAGCGGATACAGGGGTTTCAGATTCCGAGTGGGTTAAAGGTAGCCACAATCCCGATACAAAAACTCCCCCCTTCACCAAAAGTCCCACAAAAATCAAAGCTAATGCTTCTGGTGGTGCATCTTTCAAACCAATAAAACTAAACGAGTGACTTGCCTGGTATACTAAGCCTGCACCCACCAAGTAAAAAAGCATCGCCGTATTACTAATAAACAGATAACGTAGGGCTACCCAAATTGAGCGATCGCTTCGAGGATAGGCAATCAATAAAAATGCCGCAATCCCGCTCACTTCTAAGGCTACATACAAACTAATAAAATCTGTACAGGCAAACGCCGCATTGACGCTACCATGCATAATAATAGTCTGGGCATAGAAAAAAGCCGTTTTACCACTACGCCAACAGTACAGGATAACTGCGGCTGTCACTAGAGCATTGGTTAAGATAAAAAAGCCACTCAACTGATCCACCAACAAAGTGACACCAAAATTATCGAGTAACTTTAATTCCAGTGGCGATTTTTGGACAAATAATTGCCATGCAAACCCAGCAGAAACAACCGCTCCCAACAGTGCCAAGTAGCGATCGAGTTTGGGAAACAGAAAAATCACAAATCCTATAAAAAACGGGAATGCAACCCATGCGATCGTAATTGTGTTCATCATGGTGTATTATTCTTCTCGATCTCGTTACTTTCCAAAGTCGGATTATCCCGTGCTAACTTCATCACTCCCACCAGCATTAAAGCCTGAATCGAAAAGCCAATTACAATCGCTGTTAATATCACCGCTTGGGGAACCGGATCGGCATAAGCGCGGTTTTTGATATCAGAAAGAATTGGTGTAAACAAGCCATTTCGTGAAGCAATCAGCACATAATAGGCGATAACTCCCGTACTCATCACATCCATCGAGACGATTTTCATCACCAGATTTTTTTTCAAGATAATGCCAAAAAATCCGCAGAAAAGAGTCGCCAACACACATGCTTCTAACATGAGAATTACTGCTTGGGTAAAGGTGGGTCGTAGCTATTTTTGATGAAAAAGGATATTATTATTTAGGAATATTAGGAATCCAGTTTAATTTTTGAGAAATTAGCTTTTTTTATGATAGTTAATTGTAGAAAATAAAAAATTTACCATAGTAGTGTTAAATGCTGGTATTAAATAAATTCGCTTTTCCGCACTCCGTGAGAAGTAATGCTTTTAACAGGAATTTTGCCACGATACTCTTCACAATAAATTTGAGTTGGAGGGTAGTTCGACCCCAAAGTGGGTTAATTTAAACTCTCAACGCTAGGATAAGCATAAACTGAATATGTATCTGTAACATCAAAATAATAATTCCAACATCTTATGATAAGCCATCAATAATTCAAATGCTTGATAAGTCCAATGTATGCTCTTCTATAGAAGTTGGTGCTACTCACGGATGTTGTTATATATTTTTTTAACTAGAAATTGCATAGAAAGAACCCTACCCCGCTTGCGAGGCTACGGTGTACACACAAATGCTACGGGTGCGGCTCTTTTCATGATACGATTTTTATTCTGATATAAAAC
Source organism: Brunnivagina elsteri CCALA 953 (assembly GCF_002289455.1). Classification (GTDB taxonomy): domain Bacteria; phylum Cyanobacteriota; class Cyanobacteriia; order Cyanobacteriales; family Nostocaceae; genus Brunnivagina; species Brunnivagina elsteri. The sequence goes on along the minus strand of NZ_NTFS01000398.1, from coordinate 466 downwards.
CTAAAATCAATATGGCATAAAGATTGTAAGTTCTAGAGACTCCAAAAGGAGGTTCGCTCAAAGTTCAAAAACAGAATCACATCTTTTTTTGTAGTATTGTGTTACACTGTGGAATGGTGTTTTTGTGTTTTATTTTTGGTGATCGTTTAATTTTAGCTTTCTAGGTCAGAAAACTAAAATCTAGATATAGATTGGGCTATGAGCTTGTAGCACAAATGTAACATACGTCTTATGAGAAGAGCCACACCCAAATGCTATTTACAAGCGTTTCAAGCCTTATAGACCCGCTAAACTGTCATTATGAGCGAAGCGAAGTAATTGCAAAAACTACGGGATTATGCGTTCGCGGAGCGTGTCCGCTACCCTTTGGGAAGGCTTTGCCAACTTTCTTATAGAACAACACGGTATGCGTAAAACTCAGTCACTTTAGTGCTGAGATATAAGCGACACGGGCGATTTTAATCGC